>CAYSBB010000007.1:16831-26740 GCA_964429205.1 uncultured Erysipelothrix sp. | reverse complement strand
GATTAGAACGTGTGGTTGTTTTTCTAAACGAGTTGTAAGACGTTTTGTATCCATACCACCAATTGCAAGTTCTGCTTTAAAGCGATTATCAACTTTACGCACTGTTTGTGTAAAATCTAGGATTTGCATCGCAAGTTCACGGGTTGGTGCTAAAATTACTGCTTGTAATGTTTCTTCTTCAAGGTTAATGCGCTCTAGAATTGAAAATAAAAAAGCATGTGTTTTACCCGTTCCAGTTGGTGCAAGTACGATTAAATCTTCATTGAGTTCTGCATGGTGTAATACATCTTCTTGAACTGATGTCAGGTTTTTAAAATGATTGATCTTCATCAGTTGTTTTGTAATATCTTTCATAAGGTCACCCCTTTCTTGGCTAAGTAATTTTGTAGAATTTTGAATCTTTCTTCATAATTTTTGTTGTAATTCACAACATGTTTTAGTTTATCATACTCATGTGATAAATACTTGATATAATCTTGGTTATTTGTGTTTTTTAAAATCGGACCTAAGAAAGCATCTTCCTCACTTAAAGTAAAACTTTCTTTCATCACTTTTAGAATGGTCACAGGTTTGTTGTTGTCAAATAAGAATCGCTCATCGATAATTTTAAAACCAAGCTTACTTAATGCTTTTCTAAAGTCATATTGTTTTGTGTTTGATTGTAAGATAATTTGTTGGGATGGATCAAATGGATAATGTTCAATAATCGAAATAATGGTTTCAAATCCCATTCCTGCAATCACAAAAGCATCTGCCTTATCATTAAATCCTTTTAACCCATCAAGCTGATAAGTTTGTATTTTATCTTCTAAACCCGCTTCCAGAATGTTTCTGTTTGCATAGCTTAAGGGACCTGATGCAATATCAAGTCCGTAAGCTTTTTTACATTTATTGTCTATAATTGCCTGGATTAATACATATCCATGGTCAGTACCAACATCGACTAAAACATCTGTTGGTTCAATTAATTCTAAAATCGTGTTGAGTCTATCTGACAGATTCATCAGTTACTTTCCATGAAGTCACGTAAGCGTTTTGAACGTGTTGGGTGTTTTAATTTGCGCAGTGCTTTTGCTTCAATTTGACGAATTCTCTCACGTGTAACGTTAAATTCTTTACCCACTTCTTCTAAAGTTCTGGTACGGCCATCTTCAAGTCCAAAACGAAGACGGAGTACTTTCTCTTCACGCTCTGTTAAGCCCTGAAGAACCATATCAATTTCATCTTTTAATAACTGATTATTCGCAAAGTCATTGGGTGATAAAGCATCTTTATCTTCAATGAAATCTCCTAAATGTGAATCGTTTTCTTCACCAATGGGTGTTTCAAGTGATACAGGGTCCAGTGCAATTTTTTGAATTTCGCGCACTCTTTCAGGTGTCATGTTGTCCATTTTCGCCGCAATTTCTTCAGCTTCAGGTTCACGTCCTAATTCTTGTACGAGTTGTCTTTGAATTCTTGTCAGTTTATTAATGGTTTCAACCATGTGAACTGGAATACGAATGGTTCTAGCTTGGTCAGCAATCGCTCTTGTGATGGCTTGACGAATCCACCATGTCGCATACGTTGAGAACTTATATTTCAGTGAGTAGTCAAATTTCTCTACCGCACGAATGAGTCCCATGTTCCCTTCTTGAATTAAATCTAAGAACAACATACCACGGCCCAAGTATTTACGTGCAATTGAAACCACAAGTCTTAAGTTTGCAGAAATCAATAAATCACGTGCTTCTTGACCATCTTGATATGCAGCTAAAACGTTTTGAACATACGCCAAGTTTGCTTCATCATTTTGGTAGTGTTTTACAAGTTCACGGGCAATATCTTCAACTGGAAGTGCTTCTAATTCTTCATCTGTCAATTCTTCGTTGATTCTTTCACGGTAGATTTCACGAATCATTCCTTCGGCAATCACACCTTCATCAGCGCGACGTGCAATTTCAAGTTCATCATCTGCACTTAAAAGGTTGGTTCGCCCAATTTCTTTTAAGTACATTTTGACTGGGTCAGAGATTCTGATTTCGTTTTGGGCTGTTAACTCATTGTCATAAGAACGTAAGTCAACAGTGTTGAGTGACTCATCAAATGGGCCATCGGTCTCATCTTCATCATCACCCAAAAATTCTTCAACTTCATCCAAAAACTCATCGTCATCTTCTTCGTTTTCATCTGTTAATGTGATGTCATTTTCACCAAACCATGTAAATAGTTCATCAGTTTCTTCATCTGATAATTTTAAATGGCTGATGGCTTCTTCAACTTCACTGTTTAACAACAGTCCCTCTTCTTCATATGATTTGATCAAGGCTAATTTTACTTGATCTAAAGTTTTTACGCTCTTCATTATTACCTCCTGTGTTGTTGTTTTTTAAGTAATGCATCCAACAATTTGGTTTTCTCACTTAAATCTTTAGTTTGATTAAGTTTATTTAACATATGGCGTTTGTTTTCTTTGGCCATATGATTTTTTATTTTTTCAATATTCTCATAAACGATTTGTTTCTGATAGGTGTTGATCATTAAACGATCATCCAGCTCCAAGATAAAACGTGTGAGCACTTCACTGATTTCTTCTGAGAGTAAATCAGCCAAACTCAATTTATCGTGTGTTCGATAAATGTTTTGTATTAAAAGTGCTGCTTCTTGTGTGATTTCATGGGGCATATACCCGAGCTCACTGGCATAAATCATGGCTGCTTCTTTTGATAGAATCATTTGATTTAAAAGTTCTAACTCAGCCCTTGAAATTTGATTGAAGTGAATCTGTGGTGTTTGTTTTCTTGTTTCATAAATGGGTACTGAAGATGGTTTAACTTGTGATTTTAAGGTTGAAACATCAAACTCTGTTAAATCACTCAATTTCTTTAGATAATATTCTTGTGTTAAAGCATCTTCATGTTCAATATTAGGTAAAAAGAAACTAACGAGCCTTTTCTTATCTTCAAATGAGTGGGTGCCATAGAGCCCTGTTGCATAGGTTAATAAGAAATCTAACCACCCAAGTGCTGCTTCTACACCTTGTGCTAAAGCTTTTGCACCTTCCTTTTTATATAAATCATCAGGGTCTAAACCGGAGTCATTATACCAAATCTTTATGGGAATGTTAGCGGCATTCAATCTTTTGCCTATTTCATAAGTTGCATCATATCCGGCTTTATCACCATCAAATGCAAGCATGACTGATTTTGTGTGTTTTCTGATTAAATCGATTTGTGTTTTAGAAATTGCGACTCCAAGTAAGCTTACAGCCTCATCAAAGCCTGCCATACTAAACGCAAAGACGTCCGTCACACCTTCTGTAATGATGATGCGATCTGCATATCTAAACTTTTCTTTAACACGATTTAAATTATAGATATGATGGCTTTTTGTATAAAGCTCTGTTTCACCAGTATTGATGTACTTTACGGTACTGTTTGGATCTAAGGTTCTCGCACTAAATGCAATTACATTACCAAACTGATCTTGAATGGGAAACATAATACGGTTATAAAATACATCTTGTATTTGTGTATCACCCACGCGGATCACATCAACACTGAGCATCTCTTCTTCGGAGTATCCTTTTGCTTTTAGAAACTCAAAGATTTGGTTGCCTGATAAAGCAAGTCCAACTTGAAACTTTTCTAAAACTGCATCTTGGTAGCCTCTTTCACGAAGATTTCTTAAGCCCATTTGTCCATCTTTTGATTTTAATTGATAGGATGTAAAGTTACGGACCTCTTTCATCAAGTTGTAAAGATGTTCTTTACGTTTGTTGATGGGTGCGATGGTTGTTTTTTCATATTGTGAGATGTCGATATTGATATTTTTAGCTTGTTTGATGACGGCATCCACAAAGTGAACTTTTTCATATTTTTGAATAAAACTGAAAACATTGCCACCTTCCCCACACACAAAACATTTAAAAATCTGTTTGTCTGGATTTACAGACATAGAAGGATTGTTGTCTTCATGAAAGGGACAAAGTCCCATGAAGTTTTTTCCTTTACGATTCAAAGGAATATAAGATGCAATCGTCTCGACAATGTCGGATTTCATGCGAATCTGATCAATCTGTTCTTTTGGTATTCTCGACATTTCATCATCCCTTAATTATTTGAGTGAATTTTTAATAATCGCAACCGCTTCATCAACGGTAACACGTTGTTGCTCCATGGAGTCTCTTTCACGAATGGTTACCATGTTGTCTTCTAATGAATCAAAGTCATAAGTAACACAGTATGGTGTCCCAATCGCATCTTGACGGCGGTAACGTTTACCAATACTTGCGGTTTCATCAAATTCAGTATCAAACTCTTCAACTAATACTTCCCAAACTTTGCGTGCTTCATCTGAAAGCTTTCTTGAAAGTGGCAGTACTGTTGCTTTGATTGGTGCTGTTTTTGGTGAAAAGTGCATCACAATACGGCTGTCGTTCTCTAATTCTTCTTCATCATATGCTTCACACATGAGTGCAAGCATTAAGCGCTCTACACCTAATGATGGTTCAATAACATATGGAATATATTTCTCATTGGTTTCTGAATCATGATATTCTAAGTTTTGTTTTGAGAATGCTTGGTGTTGTGTTAAGTCGTAGTCTGTACGATTCGCGATGCCCCAAATTTCATCAAATCCCCATGGGAATTTATATTCAATATCAACAGTTCCTGCAGAGTAATGTGATAATTCATCAGCATCGTGATCTCTGAATTTTAAGTTTTCTCGTTTTAAACCAATCCCAACTAAAAATTCCATTGCGAATTCTTTCCAGTATTCATACCATTTGTTTGCTTCTTCTGGTTTTACAAAGAACTGAAGCTCCATTTGTTCAAATTCACGGGTTCTAAAAATAAATTGACCGGGTGTAATTTCATTTCTAAATGATTTACCAATTTGACCAATACCAAATGGTAATTTCTTACGCATTGAACGTTGTACGTTTTTAAAGTTCACAAAGATCCCTTGTGCAGTTTCAGGTCTTAAGTAAACAGCGTTACTGCTCTCTTCAACAACACCTTGGAATGTTTTAAACATCAGGTTGAATTCACGAATGGGGGTGAAGTTGTGTTTGCCACAGTTTGGACATGGAATTTTGTGCTCTTCAATATAGGCACTCATCTCTTCCACACTCATTGCACCAGCATTCACTTTGCCATCTGTAAACTCTTCAATTAGTTTATCAGCACGATGACGTGTATTACAGTTTCTACAATCCATGAGTGGATCATTGAATGTATCAAGATGACCACTGGCTTCCCAAACTTTTGGATTCATTAAGATTGCTGATTGTAAACCAACGTTATATTGGTTTTTACGAATAAACGCATCCCACCATAATTTTTTAACATTGTCTTTAAGGTTGATTCCTAAAGGACCAAAATCCCACGTATTGGCTAAACCACCATAGATTTCTGAACCTTGAAATACAAAACCTGAATTTCTAACATGACTAACGATTTCTTCAAATTTAAATTGACTCATTAACAAGCACCATCCCTCTATAAAGATTAATACATCAATTTCCAACTGTTTAAACGAATTCCTTCGTGATATTCAAGATACTGAATCAGCAAGTTGGCAAGCTTTTTTGTATCCTTGTAGTTCTCTAAGTATAAAATTTTAAAGTCTTTGTGTGTAAATAAACTGCGAATCATTTGTAGCATTTCTAAATCAACCACAGATCCATGGGTTCGATATTGTTTTGAAACAAAACCACCCTTCTCTACTGAGAAGTCTGAAACAACACCTGAGCCACTCATCACGCAACTTGAAATATGCGGTGTGATCCCTAGTTTCTTAATTAGACTGACCAGCATCAAGATTATTTTTTCTAAACTCATTGATTCAAAGAGTGAATCCATCAAATTGTACCAATAATCGCGATCTTTTTTATCATAGAATCGATTGATCAGTTCAGTTACTAAAGACATTTGAATCAGCCAATCATAATCACTTCTAAAGTTTGAATATGCATTGACCAATTCGCCATTTTGTATTCTCAATAAACGATTTTCATGATAAGTAAATCTTAATCGAACTTGTGTAAATTCTAAGCCCAAGCTTGTTTGTTTGGCTGCAGGGCGATAATACCCTCTTAAGACAAAGCGCAACAAGCCATATTCCTTACCTAAGAATAAGACCATTGCGTCATATTCTCGATAAGGCACATTACTTAGAATAAACCCAACATCTTGATTACTCATCATCTATTTCTATATAACCAAGCTGATTGAGCAAGCGATGACGATTACGCCAGTTTTTCTCAACACGAACATGACTTTCAAGATAAATCTTTTGTCCTAAGACAAGTTCAAGTTCTTCTCGGGCTAATTTCCCAATTTCCCTGATCATACGTCCTTGTTTTCCAATAATCATACCCTTTTGAGAATCACGATTCACAAAGATGACAATATTAATCAGTAACACTTCATCTTTTTGTGTAATCTTTTCAATCGCAACCGCAATTGAGTGGGGTAATTCTTCTTGGGTTAAGTTTATAATTTTTTCTCGAATGATTTCAGCGATGATAAATTGTTCAGGATGCGCTGATATCATGTCCTTTGGATAATACATGATCCCATCATCAAGGTATTCCAGGGTTACATCGAGTAATGTATCGACATTATTTGAATTTTTAGCGGAAAGCGGAATGACTTCGGCGAAGTTTAGTCTCTCTTTCATCTGAACAATACGCAGTAAGATTTCATCATTATCGACTTTGTCGATTTTATTGAGAATTAAGATGATCGGTGTTTTGACTTTTGAGAGTCTTTCAATCAGAAACTCATCACCACCACCCAGTGGCACACTGACATCCATCATATAATAAATAACATCCATCCCTCTAAAATTAGAATAAGCGATCGCATTCATTCTACTCCCAAGTTCATGTTTGGGTTTATGAATACCTGGGGTATCGGTGAAGATAATTTGGTAATGATCTTCTGTCAACACACCAATGATCGCATCTCTTGTTGTTTGAGGTTTGTCTGTTACAATTGCAACTTTTTGTTTAACGAGTTGATTCAATAACGTGGATTTCCCCGCATTGGGTCGTCCAACGATCGAAACAAAGCCTGATTTAAAGTCTGTCATCAAGATCCTTTCTTCCAAAACTCATGGGCATGAGTTCTTTTATATTGGTTGTTTTCTCGTCTTTTCCATTTGAAAGATAAATGGGGGTATCAGATTCAAGTAATTCTGACAGTACTTGGCGACAAATACCACAAGGCCCAGCTAAAATTGCACCATCTGTAACAATCGCAATGCCTTCAATATCTTCTTGACGATATCCATGAGAATAACATGCAAAGATGGCACTTCTTTCACCACAGTTTGTGGCACCAAAAGATGCATTTTCAACGTTAGCGCCCCAAAAGCGTTTCCCGTCTTTTGTTTGAACACAAGCACCCACATTATAATGGGAATAAGGTGTATAGGCATTTTCCATGGCTTTAAAAGCTTCTTGTATTAGTTTATCTTTCATTTAAATATATCTCCCAAAGATAACAACCGCTACGATGACTGCATACATTGCGGATAGTAGCACCGCTGCCGCTGCGATATCTTTAATTTCTTTTACATGTAAGTCGTACTTTGAAACCAAAAGGTCACAAACATCTTCAATGGCTGAATTTAAAAATTCTGTAATGATTACCACAAAGATGGCAGTAATCACAAAGAGCCATTCAATTAAAGTTATTTTCAAATAATAAAATACCAGTAATGAAACTGCTCCCAGCATAAATTGAAGTAAGATACTTCGATCATATCGAATGCCTGCCCAAAGTCCGATAAAAGCATTTTTGAATTTATTAATAAATCTAAGCGTCAGATCTTTTAACAACATTATCCAATATCTCCTTTTGAAGTCGCAACATTTCCTTTTCATCCTCAGGATTGATGTGATCATATCCTAAAAGATGAAGATATCCATGAACCACTAAAAATAGAAATTCTCTTTTTAAACTATGTCCATATTCTTCTGCTTGTCTTCTACACGTTTCATTTGAAACAATGATGTCTCCCAAAGAAAGGACACCATCAAATGTTTCACCATCTACGAAACTTAAAACATCAGTCGGACGATCGATGTTTCTAAAATCTTTATTGTATTGATGTATCTCTTTGTCATTTACTAAAACAACTGAGACACTGACAGAAACATCAAAATTAGTCACTTCTAATGTTTTTTTCAACAAGGGTTTTAAATAGTTTTCAAATGATGAAAAAGCTTCATCATCTATTTGATTTAAAAATGTTATATCCATAAACACACTCCATAGATATTATAGCATAAATGGTCATTTTAAGATACCCCCTAAAAACACAAAAAGCAAGGTAAAACTTGCTTAATGTAAGGTTTCTGAAGGGTCCAATTGAACTTCGAAACAAGTTCCTTTACCCAGCTCACTTTCTACTTGAATGTGACCACCATGGGCTTCAATGATGGCTTTTGAAATCGCGAGGCCAAGACCAGTACTGCCACTATATCTTTCACGCGCTGCATCTGCACGATAAAATCTTTCAAAGATATGTGGGATGACAGATTCATCAATACCAGCACCGGTATCACAGAAACGAATGTTCCAGTTTTTCCTTGAGATGTTGCAATCAATCTTAATGGATTCATTGGTTGCATAGTTAATCGCATTATTAAATAAGTTAATAAATACTTGGCTTAATCTAAAATGATCACCCACAATCATGACATCTGAAGGACAATTTAAAATTACTTCAATATTGGCCATATGGAGTTCACGACGTTTTTCATAAATCAAACCTTCAAAGAACTGACGTAAGTTAAACTCTGTCTTCTCTAAGTGCAGTTTGTTTTCCATTAGTTTGGATTGTAAGAGTAAGTCTTCAACAATTTGTTCAAGTCTTGCGGATTCAATTTGAATACGCGCTAGGAATTCTTTACTTGTTTCTTCATCATCAAAATCACTGCGATTGAGTACTTCACTCATCCCTTTAATCGAAGCAATGGGGGTCTTGAGTTCATGAGATGCATTCGCAATAAATTGTTTTTGCATCTTTTCACCCTCTAGAAGACGCGTAATGTCTTGAAGAATGATCATACAACCATTGTATCTTCCCTTTTTAAGCATGGGAATACTTAAGACTTGATAATTGACATCATTAAAAACTTCTTGACGAATGAATTGTTTTTCATTTAAGAATGCATCTAAAAGCATTTGTCTGAAGTTTGTATCAATTCTTGAATCATAGACATTCAAGGCTTCAACATTTAAAATACTGTTAAATTTCTTATTGGATACATCAAATTCCCCTCTTTGATTAATATAAACCAAAGCTGATGGAATGGATGCAATGATTTGTGCCATTTTATCTTCTGATTCAGTGTCTTTCTTTTTTGATTTTCGTTCAACTTCTTCTAGTTTTTCTTGAAGTTCTTTTTCATGCGCCTTCACAAAGTAATGATTTACCGCAATAACTGCAATGAGTCCGACTCCAAGAATCATGGCTTCTACTTTAAATGTTTTTCCAAATTGTAAAATTAAAGCAGAAAGTACCACAAATATAATGACAATAATGTTATTTAATTTTCGCAACATATCCTACACCCCTTAATGAATCTATCATGATGTTTGCATTTTCTATTTTTGATCTTAATTTAAAGATGTGAACATCCACAATTCTTGTATCCCCATCATATGAAAAATTCCAGATCTTTTTTAAGATGTCATCTCTTGATAAGACTTCATCCATATTTTGTAGTAAATAAATGAGTAAATCGAACTCTTTACGTGTTAAATCAATACGTTCATCATCGATATAAACATAATGTAAATCAAGATCAACACGTAAATTTTCAAATGTTAATTGACGTTCTTCTTTGATGCTGTCAGTTCGTTTTAAATGTGCTTTAATACGTGCACCCATTTCTCTTGGAGAAAAAGG
>CAYSBB010000007.1:0-16731 GCA_964429205.1 uncultured Erysipelothrix sp. | reverse complement strand
TTAATTACAAGTGGATGTCTTACAACATCTGTATGACTTAACTTCACAAAACTGATGCCTTTAATGTTTTGAAGTCTATCTTGTGCGACCCTTAAACCGGATTCTTGTTTGGGTAGAAGGTCAGTTTGCGTTAAGTCACCTGTAACAATCATTTTTGAATTACGACCCAATCGAGATAAAAACATGAGCATTTGTGCTTTTGTGGTATTTTGTGCTTCATCTAAAATCACAACCGCATCATCCAAAGTACGCCCACGCATATATGCAAGTGGTGCAATTTCAATGATCCCTGATTCAATATAACGCTCCGTACGATCACTTGAAAGCATATCATCTAATGCATCATATAAAGGTCTTAAGTAAGGATCAACTTTCTCTTTTAAATCACCTGGTAAAAACCCTAAATTTTCGCCCGCTTCAACAGCAGGACGTGTAAGGATAATTTTCTTTATCTCGCCTTTTTTAAGCATATCTACGGCGATGGATACAGCTAAAAATGTTTTACCCGTACCTGCAGGTCCAATTGAAAAGGTTAGGTCATGATTGAGGATGCTGTCAATAAAGATTCTTTGGCCCACACTTTTTGCGCGTATGGGTTTACCACTGAAAGTACGTGTAACAATTTCATCAATTGCACTGAGGAATACTTCTTCTTTATTTCTATTAACAGCATCATAGACTTTTTCGATGTCTTCAGATTCTAACTTCTTAAACTTTTCTATAATATGAAAAAGTGATTGAATCAGTCTTTTGGCTTTTTCAACTGAGTGTTCATCACCTTGAATGGTTATTTTTTCTGAATCATAATTGAGTTCTACACCACTCAATGATTCAATATATTTAATGTGTTTTTCTTCAACGCCAGTGAATATTTGTAGAAATTCATGCCATTGATTTAATGTAACAAAATCTTTAATCAAACAGCTCACTCCTTTATCTTAATAATACATGAGTTTATGATAAAAAACTAGATAAAAAAGGAGTTGAACCAAATCAACTCCTCTATAATTAGCGTCTTTTTTTGCGTTTTGCCTTTTTGGCAGCTTCCGCTTTCATTTTACGTTTAACGCCTGGTTTAACGTAATATTCTCTTTTGCGCGCTTCAGCAAGGTTTCCATTGCGAGATACTTGACGTTTAAATCGACGCAGTGCGTCATCTAAAGCTTCGTTCTCTTTAACTACGATTCTCGACATGACTAGCCTCCCTTCTGATGCATGCATTGTAATTATACCACCTGTGACATAAAAATCAAGAAATATTTAAAGGAATTTTAAGGACTTTTGAAATTCATGGAACGTGGCTAAATACAGTGTGTTTAATCCAATGAAACTCTAATAATCTGTGGTTTGGGTTTCACCCTTAACAAGTGCAATTCCACCTGATGTACCAATACGTGTAGCACCCGCTTCAACCATGGCTTTCAGATCTTCAGTAGTACGAACACCACCTGCTGCTTTGACTTCCGCTTTATCACCAACGGTATCTTTCATGAGTTTCACATCTTCAACTGTCGCACCTGCTGTACTGAATCCAGTTGATGTTTTCACAAAATCAGCGCCTGCTTCAACTGCGAGTTTACATGCGCGAACTTTTTCCTCTTCAGTTAAAAGTGCAGTTTCAATAATTACTTTTAAAATATTTTTGCCACAAGCTCTTTTAATTTGTGAGATTTCATTTAATACATATTTATCATTCTTATCTTTCAGTGCACCCACATTGATGACCATATCAACCTCAGTAGCACCTGCAGCGATGACTTCTTGAGTTTCAAAGATTTTTGTTTCTGTGGTACTCATGCCTAAAGGAAATCCAATCACCGAACAAACCTTTACATCTGTATCCTTTAAATTGCTGACGCAACGTTTTACATATGATGAGTTCACACAAACACTCATGAAATCATATTCTTTTGCTTCCACACAAAGTTGATCAATTTCAATAGATGTTGCATCCTGTTTTAAAAGTGTGTGATCAATTAATTTATTTACATTCATTTCTCTTTTCCTCCTTGTTTTTTTAATTTTCTTTTTTCATTTTTTTCATATCTTTTGATAAATTTTTTCGAAACGAGTCGATGTGCCACAACATAAGCATCTAAGTCATCATCTTGTTCATTCAAGATGAGTGTTGAAAGCGCCGCTTTATGAGTAGGTGTTAAATCAGCCCTTAAACTTACAGGGATGCGCCTTTCATTGTATCCAATTCTATAAAAGATTTTTAAATCTTCATCTAAAAGTACGGCTGCACGTTCATTATGTTGAATGGATGTACAGTAACTGAAATTTGCGACGTAAGGTTTTACGCCATAAATTTCAGGATCAATACATGATGCTTTAAAATCTGTATACAGCTTGAAAAATTGGGGTCTTTCTAAAATCGCAATTTCTGTTGCGTATAAAGAATTCAGTAAACGATCGAAGTATGGCATATAAATAATGACACCTTCATCCATAAACATGTGTAATTTTTCAAGTTCTTTATTGACTTCCAGAAGAATTAAATCATTCTTTTCATAAAAACTTAAATATTCCCACATATCAAAAACATCATTTCTGACTGTTTCAAATGCATTTTCGAAATAAGATTTTTGTTTGAGAAAAGTTTCAAAAACTGAAACCTTAATCAGATCAAAGTCATCTTTAAACTTATATCCTAAATCGTGGGCTTCACTTATTTTTTTATATTGATCAACAAATACTTTGGATCTTTTTTGTTTATGGTATTTATTGTACACTTACTTCCCTCTTCCATGCACTGCAGAAAACAAAATGCTGATTGCCAGTGGCGCTGTTTCTGCTCTTAATATTGTATCACCTAATGTCACACTTTGAATGTGAAGTGATGCAAAAAGTTTTCTCTCTTCTTCACTGAACCCACCTTCAGGTCCTGTAATCACACAAACATCACCCACATCTTCAATGACATCTAAAAAATGTTTGTGTTCTAATGTATCTGCCACAAGATTGCATGTTCCCAAATGTGATGCAAGTTCATTTTTATCAATAATTTCTGTAATCAAAAGTGGAAATTGCCTCATGGCTTGTTCTGAGGCTTCAAGAGCAATTGTATTAAAGCGCTCTAATTTACGCGTTTCTTTAGAACCATATGACTTCACAACCCCATGATCTGCTTTATATAAAACAAGTTCATCAACACCTGTTTCAGCAGCCTTTTGAATCATCCATTCAAGTCTTTCATTTCGAATGAGCGATGCAATGATTTTAAGTTTGCGTTTCTTTTCTTTAAAAGTGATGGGCTCTACAACCTCTACGTTCTGGGCTTCATCATCCCTTAAAGATACAACAGCACCTTGTCCATTTACATCAACCACTCTAACCAAATCATTTTCACGCATTCTTAAAACGTTTTTAATTTGGTGTTTTTGTGATTTTGAAAATTCAATGTTTTGAATATCATGAATATAAAACTGATGCATTACTGAGACCTTTCTGCATAATGTAACAGTTTTTTAATTTCAAATGGCTTCAGTTCGCGATATGCACCAATTTTCATATTATCCATATTTAATGGCCCAATTGAAAAACGGTGTAAGCGAATCACTGGCAAACCAAAGTGTGCCATTAATTCTCTAATTTGTCTGTTTTTACCTTCATATAGGGTTAAATCAAAAACAGAACGGTCCTTATCTTCAAAGTATCTGAAGTTATTGACTTTCATCGCTTGATAATCAACACCTTTAACTTTTAATCCTGTTTCTAAGGCTTTTGTGACATCAAAACCCATCTTACCCTTAACACTGACACGATAAGTCTTATCCATGTCATAACTGGGGTGCATGAGTTTTTGCGCAAATTCACCATCGTTGGTTAAAATAAGGGCACCTGTTGTATCCATATCTAAACGGCCCACTGGATAGATGCGTCGTTTGTCATGGATCATGTTGATGATGACAGGACGATCAAGTGGATCTGTAACAGTAGATAAAACACCTCTTGGTTTATTAATTAAATAATATACATGGTCTTCTTTTGGAAGAATTGGTTTGTTGTCTACTTCGATGGCATCTTGTGGAGAAACTTTAAGTCCCATTTCTTTAACGACTTCGCCATTGACTTTAACGCGTCCTTTTTCAATCAGTTCCTCGGCTTTTCTTCGAGATGCAATCCCAGCTTGCGCTATCACTTTTTGTAATCTAGTCTGTTTTGAATAATTCATTTTCTTGTACCAACTCTTCTAAATTAATTTCTGGCAGTTCCTTTAAAGATGTTAACTTAAAGGTATCCATAAAATTTTCTGTAACTTCATATAATATAGGACGACCAATGGAATCAGCGCGTCCTGCTTCTTGTATTAGTTCTAAAGCTTCTAATCTCCGACACATCATATCACTGTTTACACCGCGAATCTCTTCAATTTCAAGTCTTGTAATGGGTTGACGATACGCAATAATTGCCAGGGTCTCAAGGGCCGCTTGAGAAAAATTACGACTTGTATTAATTTCAAGAAATTCTGTAATCAGGGCATGATGTTCTTTTTTTGTGATAAATTTTAGACGGTTTCCAAATTCTACACATTCAAAAGCGCTTGTTTCATAACGCGCTTTAAAGTTGTCTAAAAAGTTTGAAAATGCTTCATCATCTAAATCAAATTTAATCTGTATGTCTTCTTTTAAAATACCATCATCACCAAAAGCAAATAACAATGCTTCAAGTTCAACTTCACGATTCATTAAATAACCCCTCTCAAATAAACAACCTCATCCTGAGCACTCATCATCAATTCTTTCACGCGAATCATATCCAGTACGGCTAAAAATGTCACCAATAAATGGTGTAATGTTTTTGATTCCAACAATAGATCATCCAGTGTGACTGATTTTTCTCCTAAGAATCGTGTCTTCAAAGTAATAATCCGATCTTCTACAGACAACTCTTGTCTCTCAATAGAAACGTCTAATGGATTACTCATCTTATAACGCACCATGACTTTTTGCATGGCACGCATTAAATCATAAGCTGAGTGATCATAGTGAACATTTTTATCGACTTCTTTTTTCAATGCACCGAAAAGATCTGTTGAAACAGGGGTCGTAAAATGAAGCATACGCTCATTAAATCGTTCCGCAAGTTCTAGACTGACTTCTTTATAGCGCTGATATTCAATCAAACGTTTCACAAGGTCAGTTTCTTGGTCTTCAAGTTCTTTTGCGTCTAATTCTGATTTATCTCGTGGAAGAAGTCTTTTACTTTTGTATTCAATAAGTCCTGCAAGTTCACTGATATATTCACTGGCGATTTCCAGTTTTTGATCTTCTGTTTGTTTTAAAAAGGCAATGTATTGATCCGCAAGTTCAACAATGTTCAACTCAAAAAGATCAAGCTTTTTATCCTTGATTAAAAATAACATCAGATCCAGTGGACCACTAAATTGTTCTATCGATACTTCAAATTGCATAACTTTCTCCCAAAAGTGTATTATAGCACATCTTCAATCAGTTTGGATGCACCAACTTCTGTGTCACTAAAAACAAAACATGCCTTAAATGCTGCTTCATTTTCAGGGTTAATGGGTGATGAGCTTTGAAGAGTTCCTAACAGTTCTCCTCTTAAAACTTTATCACCGGTTTTCTTATTTAAGATAATACCTGCTTTAAAATCAATTTTGTCTTCAACGGTTTGTCTTCCAGCACCCAACTCAGATGAGATAAGACCCACTTCTAAAGCTTTAATCTCTTTAACATAGCCATCTGTATCAGCATAAACATTGAGTCTATGTTTGGCATCAATGAAGCTCCCCAAGCTATTGAGAAACTCTAAATTACCACCTTGTGCTTCAATCCATGTTTTAAAGACTGAGAAAGCTTTCCCACTTTCTAAAGCTTCAGTTGCCATTTCTAAACCTTGTTTGTAAGATTCAGCTTGACCTCCATGATATAACATATGTGCAGAAGCCACCAAAGAGATTTCTCTTAGGTCTTTGGGACCACTGTTTTGAAGTGTTCTGACAGCTTCATAGACCTCAAGGGCATTTCCAACGGTATCCCCAAGTGGCTGATTCATGTTTGTGATCATGGCAGTGACATCTTTGTCTAAATTCTCACCAATAGCGATCATCGTTTCAGCCAGTGCTTTTGCGGAATCAAAATCCTTCATGAATGCACCTTCACCAAATTTAACATCCAGCACAATAGCATCAGCACCTCCGGCAATCTTCTTACTCATTACAGAAGCTGCGATTAAAGGGAGTGATTGAACAGTTCCTGTTACATCACGAAGTGCATACATGACTTTGTCTGCATAGACAAGACTTCCTGTTTGTCCAACTAGTGCAATATTAATATTATTGACTTGATTGATAAATTCACTTTCAGTTAAGGATACATTAAAGCCTGCAATACTTTCTAACTTATCCAAAGTACCACCAGTATGGCCCAGCCCACGACCACTCATCTTCGCAACTTTACCGCCACATGCCGCAACAATGGGGCTGATCACAATGGAAGTTTTATCTCCTACACCACCTGTTGAGTGTTTGTCAACTTTTTTACCATAGATGGCACTTAAGTCATTCACATTACCTGAACGGACCATGGCATCGGTTAAATACGTGGTTTCTTCCATGTTCATGCCATTTAAGGTAATGGCCATCAAAAGCGCTGAGGTTTGATAATCTGGAATGCTTTTATCTACAATTCCATCAATCCAAAAGTTTATTTCTTCTTTTGTGAGCGTTTTTCCATCTCGTTTTTTACCAATTACATCAACAAATCTCATACCATTTCCTCTTTTCTTGTGTATGTTATACATTTAAAAGTTTCATACTGTTTTGTTTCTTCAACTTCAAATTGTGTTGGGTCAATCTCTGGAAAAAAGGTATCTCCTTTGACATCATTATCAATGATTGACAGCACTATTTTTTCCGCATAGTCCATCGCTATTTGGTATATTTCTCCGCCCCCTGCCACAATTATTTCTTCAGGGGTGTTTTGATGTGTTTCTAAAAAATTATTTAAATCTAAGACAGCACCCTCATAATCTGCTTGTCTTGTAACAACAAGAATATTACGGCCATGAAGTTTTTTTGGGAGCCCTTCATATGTTTTACGTCCCATGAGTAATGTCTTATGCATGGTGTAATTTTTAAAATGCTGTAAGTCTTCAGGATTATGCCAAGGCATTTTCCCATCTAAACCAATGGTGCGTGTATTATTGATGGCTACAACTAAAGTAATCATTAAACCGCGACCTTTCCAACAAGGCGTGGATGTGGATCATATCCTACAAGTTCAAAATCTTCATATTTGAAATCATCAATATTTTGTTGATTACCATGAATGAAAAGTTTTGGAAGTTCTCGTACATCACGTTCAAGTTGTGTATGAATAACATCGAAGTGATTTGAGTAAATATGTGCATCACCCAGTGTATGCACAAAGTCCCCTACTTCAAGATCTGTAATCTTCGCAACCATATGAAGCAGTAATGCATAGGATGCAATGTTAAAGGGTACCCCTAGAAAGATATCAGCACTTCTTTGGTAGAGTTGTAATGATAATTTACCATCTTGACTGACATAAAATTGCATGAATGCATGACAAGGTGGTAATGCCATTTCTGGAATTTGTGGTGGGTTCCAAGCACTCAAGATAATACGTCTTGAAGTTGGATTGTTTTTAATTTGATCGATTACATCATTCAGTTGATCCACCCCATTAAAATCACGCCACTGTTTACCATAAACAGGACCCAAATCACCATGTTTTTTCGCAAAGTCGTCATCTGTCGCAATTTTCTCAACAAATGCTTCTAATGTTTCACCATGATAATCCTCTGTCTTTGTATAATTTTCATATGGCCACTCATTCCAAATTCTTACTTTGTTTTGGACAAGCCACTGAATATTAGTATCACCACTGATAAACCATAGTAACTCTTTCGCAAGAGATGGAAAATGGACTCTTTTTGTGGTTAAAAGCGGAAAGCCTTCTTGTAAGTCAAAACGCATTTGATAACCAAAAACACTGCGTGTACCAGTGCCTGTGCGATCATCTCTATTTTCTCCATGTTCTAAAACATGCCTACATAAATCTAAATAAGTTTTCATTTTATCACCTGAATATATTATACACAATATCCCATCATAAGTGAAAGACAAATCCATAAGAAAAAGAAAAAGCACAGACATTAAAAAAAGCCAACATGCATTGATTCATCAGTGCTGTTGACTTCTTTGTCTTTAAACAATCATATCCATTTTTTCAATGTGTTCTGCAATCATCACAATGGCACCATTTCTCAGTTCCAATCTTCCCTTAATTGAAACTGGTGAATTCAGTGGAATTGCTTGAATGAATTCCTTTGACATCCCTTTCCATAAATACACCTCAAACAAATCCATTTTATCTTCCCCAAAATTTGTAATAAAGTTTGGTTTTGTTAAGACTTTAATCTTTGTGTGCAATTTAGAATTGTTATCTTCAAATACTTTAGGTTTTTCAGCATAATAGCCAACTAATTGAAATCCAGTCATAAGAAAGACCCCCTTTATCTTAAATAAGCGCTGATTTCAAAGTTTCCTAAAATTCACGCATAACATTTAAGGCGATGCTGAAATCTTTCATGGTATCTTTTACTTCACTAACATTTTCAAACGTGACATCTCTAATTTCACTGAGGTAATCATAATATGATTTACCTTTGAAATGAGATGTTAAAACATTGATGGCGTAGCGATCATATTGACTCAACGAAAGAATGGTTTGTCCAAAATAGCGCTTCTTAATTTGATTGTAGCATGTTCTATCTAAGTTTAATAGAGACATTGTATCACTGATAACGTTTTTAAAGGTTTCTGCATCATTTCCTTCATTAAAGAAATAAACGACCCCAAAACCATCTCTTAAATCGACATCATAACTAAAGTAATCATTGATGATTTCTTCATCAAGCCAATTTTGATAATCATCATTAAATTCTGTAAAGTTTAAAGCTAAAATCAAACGCATGATAAATTCATCTTTTAAGGTGTCTTTACCATCGTATTTAAATTTAAAGCTGAGTGACATTTTATTAGATTTTACCGGAAAATCAATCTCATGAAATTCATGGACAACATCAAGCGGTTCTTTCTCAAAGATATCTTTTACTTCTAAAACATCTTGTGTAATCGAAATACTGTTCACAACGTCTTCAATGTTTTCAGGATTTTCACCTGTGATAATCACAAGTGCCATCTTCTTGGGATGATAGTTTAATTTATAAGCCATCTTTAAATCTTCTAAAGTTGTGCTATTTACAGAGTCTTCTGTTCCCCCAATATCAAATTTCATTGGAAAGTGATGATAAACGTTTTGGTATGTATTCATCAGTAAACTCATATCTGGCATTTTGTCATACATTTTTAATTCTTCAACAATAATACCTTTTTCTTTTTCTACAGACTTTTCTGTAATATCGAAACGATTGGTGAAAGTCAGTAATAATTTTAAAGGCTCATAAAGATCTAAATTGGTGCTGAAATAGTATACAGTTTGATCAAAAGAAGTAAATGCATTGGCACTTGCGCCATATTTTGAAAATTTTGCGAGGATATCTTCGCCTTCATCATCAAAAAGTTTATGTTCTAGAAAGTGCGCTATCCCTTTTTTATGTTCAATAACTTCCCCATTGTACTTTTGGTGAAGATTGATGGATCCAAAAGGCGTCCCAATGGCAGCCACAGATCGCTTAAAGCCTTCTTTATGAATGATGATAACTTCGAGTCCATCTTTATGCGTAAATTTATACGCAGACTCATTAAAACTATTGTTGATTGTTTTCATGTGTGACTCCTTCATAAATGTATGTTAAGTGAGTTTTTATTTCATCCAGTGCACGGATAACTTCTTCTTTCGTAACATGTCTAAATTTTTCAATAACATCTTCAATAGAATCAGAAAGCCCCATCCTTTGATTTCTTACCGTAAAGTCTAGTAATTGTCTTGTGTTTTCAGTAGTTCCATTTAAACGATTGATTAAATAGTTTCTAGATGCCTCAAGATCAAAGTTGCCCTCTCTAATGATTTCAAACTGTTCATCCACAAGTTTTAGTACACGTTCTTCATTTTCAGGATTAATACTGGTTCCAATATAGAAGATACCATCAAAAATAAGTTGTGAAGCATAAATTGAATAACACAGCGATTCTTTCTCTCTGATATTTTGAAATAAGAGTGAGTTTGGGCTTTGACCCAATACCGCCAGAAGCATTAAGTATGGATAGTAAGATGGATGGTTTGGATTAATTTCAGTTTCATAAACCAATACAATTTCAGATTGATTGCCTTTATAAGTTTCTTTGATTGTTTCATTTTCAATATAGGTTTTATGAAAAGCTGGCGTATCTTGTGTTGTGAATTTATCGCTAAAATTAAAGTCTTCTTCTTGAATGCGCCCTACAATATAGAGTTCTTTTTCAAACTCAGAAACACACTGTTGGTGAAATACTTTGACTTCATCAATGGTGATTGCATCTATATCATCTAAGTACCCATATACATTCACACCAAAAGTTTGATCTTTACCTGCATATTCAAATGCACTGAAGAGCGCTTTATGAGAAGGTGTTTCATCCAGTCTTAATAAAGTTTGTTTCACATTCTTTTTGGCTTCTTTGAGTGTTTTCTCATCAATTAGGGGTGTTTTTAAAAATTCCATCAAAAATTCATAATACATTTGATGTAAAGGCTCTTTCACAAAGTCTTGATGAATCCCCTTTAGATTAATTTCAATACTGTGATATTGTCCGATTGAATAACTGGATGCACTGACTTTGACACCGTATAAATTATCTTTTTTAGCAAGTAATGCAGCTTTGGTTGAGGCATGAACCAGTCTATCTGAAAACAAATTGGCCATAATATTGGCGATCGTTGCTGTTTCTTTTTTCAAAGGAAACATGATTCTCAGTGACATAACAACCTCATTAAACTTTTCATCATAAATTAATGTGATGCCATTTTTCTTATGAATTTTTTGTACTTTTTCCATTAAAGAACCTCCATGTGATATAATAACTATGAATTAATATTATACACTATAACAAGGAGCGTGCGATATGATTTTTTTAGATGACATTGTATTTTTAACCGATTTGTATGAATTCTCAATGGCATATACATATTTCAAAGAAAATAAGCATGAAGAAATTGTTTATTTTGATATGTTTGCAAGAAGAATCCCAGATGCAGGGGGTTATATGATCTTTAACGGTTTGGCCCGTTTAATTGAAGGGATTAATAATTTTCGCTTCAAACAAAGACATATTGATTATTTAAGGGAATGCGGTTTTAAAGATGAAGACTTCTTACAATATTTACTTGATATGAAACTTGAACTGGATGTTTGGTCCGTTGAAGATGGCACAGTTGTCTTTGCGAATGAACCTTTAATTACCGTTAGAGGGACCGTCATTCAAGCACAACTCATTGAAACCATGCTTTTATTGTCCATTAATTACCCCACACTGGTTGCCACAAAAGCAAGCCGTATCGTTACAGCCGCAAGAGGCCGTGCTGTATTAGAATTTGGTGCACGAAGAGCACATGGCTTTGACGCTTCACTTGAAGGTGCTAGAAGTGCTGTGATTGCAGGATGTGTTGGAACATCTCATACACTGGCTGGACAAAAGTTTGGAGCGTATGTTTCAGGAACCATGGCACACTCATTCATTCAACTTCATGATACAGAATATGAAGCCTTTAAGAGTTATGCAAGAATCAATCCCGAAAACTCAGTATTCTTAGTCGACACCTATGATACTTTAGAATCAGGTGTCCCCAATGCGATTAAAGTCGCAAAAGAAATCCTACATCCATTAGGCCATCGCCTCAAAGCAATTCGACTAGATTCAGGCGACTTATCTTATCTCTCAAAAGAGGCCAGAAAATTACTTGATGAAGCAGGGCTTGAAGATTGTAAAATCATGGCTTCAAATTCACTGGATGAATACATCATTGATGACTTAATTTATCAAGGTGCACAAATTGATCAATTTGGTGTTGGCGAAAACCTCATCACTTCTAAATCAGAACCCGTATTGGGTGGTGTTTATAAACTTACGGCACAAGAAATTGATGGCGAGATTGTTCCAAAAATTAAGATCAGTGACAACATAGAAAAAATCACCAACCCTGGATACAAAAAACTTTATCGCTTCTATGACAATACAACCAATAAAGCATTGGCTGATTATATTGCACTGCATGATGAAGTGATTCCAGAAGATGAGATTGAAATCTTTGATCCTGTGGCACCATGGAAACGTAAAACACTCACAAACTATACCGTAAGAGAACTTCAAGTTCCTGTCTTTAAAAAAGGACAGTGCGTGTATGAAGTACACAGTCTTTATGAAACATCCGTCTATGCTGAAAAAGAGCGTGAGACATTCTGGGAAGAAGTGAAAAGACTTCACTACCCTCATAATTACTACGTTGACTTGAGTCAAAAGCTGTATGATTTAAAATTATCACTCTTACACAGAAACGAAAAATAATCAAAATAAAAACAGACCAGCTAAAATTGGTCTGTTTTCATTTTTTAAGCACCACCAAGGTAAATTTCCTTAACGCGCTCACTTTCTTTCACTTCACTGGCTGGCCCTTCCATCTTAATACGCCCACCTTCAATGATATAAGCATAATCTGCAATCTCTAAGGCTTTATGGGCATTTTGTTCGATGAGTAAAATGGTCATGCCTTCCCTATTTGTTTCTTGAATGATCTCAAAGATCTGTTTTACAATTAAAGGCGCAAGTCCCATGCTGGGTTCATCAAGCAGTAAGAGTTTTGGTTTTGATAATAAGGCGCGTGAAATCGCAAGCATTTGCTGTTCACCACCACTCAGGGTATCAGCATTTTGTGTGCGTCTTACACCCAAGATTTCAAAACGTTTATAAATGTTTTCAATTTCTTCATTTAAGGTAGATTTATCTTTTCTTAAAAACGCACCCAACCTTAAATTTTCTTCAACACTCATCCCTGCGAAGATGCGTCTTCCTTCTGGAACATGAATGACACCTTTTTTAACGATATTTTGCGCTTTGAGTCCATCAATCTTTTCATCTTTAAATTCAATGGATCCACCGGCTGGTTTTAAAAGTCCAGAAATTGTTTTTAGAAGTGTACTTTTACCAGCGCCATTGGCACCAATCAAAGTGATGATATTCCCTTCTGTTACTTCTAAGGAAACATCTTTTAATGCATGAATTGCGCCATATTTAACACTTAAGTTTTTAACTTTTAACATTATGCATCATCTCCTGTTCCTAAGTAAGCTTCAATAACAACGGGATTTTGTCTGATGACATCAGGGGTTCCTTCTGCAATCAGTTCACCATAGTTTAATACGAAGATTTGTTCGCAAACACTCATGACTAAATTCATATCGTGTTCAATTAAAACAATGGTTAAGTCAAATTTTTCATGAATGAGTTCTATAAAGTGGATTAAGTCTTGTGTTTCTTGTGGGTTCATTCCCGCTGCAGGTTCATCTAAGAAAAGTGTCTTCGCACCTGTCGCTAGTGCACGAGCAATTTCAAGTCGGCGCTGTTCTCCATAGGATAAAGCACTTGCCTTTTGATTTTTTTTCTCAATGAGGTCTGTAATATCTAAATATTGTTTTGCTTTTTCATCAATAATACGTTCTTCACGATAATAGTTTTTAGTTCTAAAAACAGCATCTAAATGATTATATTTGATGTTATAATCCATCGCAATTTTAATATTATCTAGCAGTGTCAAATCTTTAAATAAGCGGATATTTTGAAATGTACGCGCAAAGCCTAGTGCCGTAATTTTATCAACGCGAAGTTTATTTAGCGCAACCATTTTACCCGCATCATCTGTATATTCAATACTGCCTTCTGTAGGGACATAAAATCCTGTTAAGCAGTTAAAGAAGGTTGTTTTTCCAGCACCATTAGGACCAATGATACCAACTTTTTGACCTTTCTCGATGTTCAAACTTACATCTGAAACAGCCACAACACCCCCAAAACGTTGGGTTAAGTTTTTAACGCTGAGTAGACTCATGTTTCGCACCTCGATTCCATAATTTCTTGAAGCTGAGCTCATATTTTCCCAGTAAACCACCTGGTTTAAAGATCATCATCACAATGAGTAAGATTGAATAAATGATGACGCGCTCTTGCGCAAAGCTTTGGAAGACCAAATTAATAATTCCGATTACAGAAGCTGAAAGGACAGTTCCTGTAAAACTACCCAAGCCACCCAAAACAGCAATAACCAAGATATCAACGGATTTGTTGAAGTCAAAGTGATCGGGTTGAATGAAAGTAAAGTATGAGGCATAAATAGCACCTGCCACACTGGCAATCAATGCACCGATTAAGAATGCAGATACTTTTTTCTTTGTAATGTTGGTTCCCATGGCAGCTGATGCAATTTCATCTTCTTGAATCCCACTCCATGAACGTCCAAAACGAGAATTTTTAAGCATACTGAGAATTAATAAGGTAATCACTGTAAAGATATATACCATGTTGAAGCGTGGAATTCTTTCAATATTTTGAATTCCTAAAGCACCATTGGTAATGCCACTTAAATTCACAATCGCAATACGGATGATTTCCGAGACACCCAGTGTTGCGATGGCTAAATAGTCTCCTTTAAGTCTTAAGGTTGGAATTGCTACAATGAGTGAGACAATAGTTGTAAAGAACAGGCCCAATAAAATTCCCAACACAAAGCCCAAATAATTTGGCATTTTTTGTAAGACAATCGCTACACTATAAGCACCGATGGCCATAAATCCAGCATGTCCCAATGAAAACTGCCCTGCAATTCCTAAAATTAAGTTAAGAGATGCCGCAAGCATGATATTAATTAAAATGGTATTGATTGAAATCTCATGATAAGATCTTAAAATTCTTGTAGAAAAAAGAAAATTAAAAACAATGAGTCCAATTATTGAAAGGATAAACCACGTAATGGTTCCTTTGTTGATACGTTTTTGTGCCATCATACTTTCTGACCTCCTTTTTTACCCAACAATCCAGTTGGTTTAATAATAAGGATTAAGATTAAGATGAAATACACCACAGCTTCACGCCATGCTGAGTATTGTGTCATAGAAATCATTGTTTCCAAGCCACCAATAATGAAACTTCCAAATACCGCACCATTTAATAAACCAATACCACCAAATACAGCCGCAATAAAGGCTTTTAAACCCCTTGCGACACCCATAAGCGGTGTGATGTTGTTATAATAGTTCGCAACTAAAGTCCCTGCAGCTGCTGCTAAAACACTTCCTAAGACAAATGTAATGGTAATTGTTTTGTTGACATCGATTCCCATAAGAGATGCCGCTTCAGCATCGGTTGAAACAGCACGCATTGCACGCCCAAAGTCTGTTTTGAAAACGATGAATTCCAAAATAATTAAAAGAATAATGGTCACTGAGAAAATGACGATTTGATTCCCACTGATCACAATATTACCCAACATAATAGGTCGAAATAATTCTACTTTTGGTAAAGCAATGATATCTGCACCAAAAATCTTAATGATTAAGTTTTGCATCAACATTGAAACACCAATGGCTGTGATTAAAGCACTCACACGGCTTGAATTTCTTAAAGGCCGATAAGCAATCCTTTCGATTAAAAAACCAATAAATCCTGAAACAACCATTGAAAAGATCAAAGCAGCATAAAAAGGCAAGCCCAGCTTAACAATTCCTACATAGGACATATAAGCACCCAGCATAAAGATTTCTCCATGTGCAAAGTTAATCAGCTTCATGATTCCGTAAATCATTGTATACCCTAAAGCAATCAAAGCATAGATACTACCAATGGTCAGTCCGTTTAATATCTGTTGGATTATTTGCTCCATATTTTCCTCCTTTTGGCTAAATAAGGGCGAGTTTGGCTCGCCCTATTTTTACACATGTTTTTATGGATTTACAATTGTTGCATCAACTTCTACGCCATCTTTTAATTCAACAACGTATGTTGCTTTTTCAGCATTGTGAAGTTCATCAATTGAAATAACACCTGTTACAGCTTCGAATCCTTTAGTTGATTGAATTGCTTCATTCACTTTCTTAGGATCTGGAGCTCCTGCGCGCTCGAGTGCATCTAAAATTAAGTTTGTAGCATCAAATGCTAATGCAGCGAAACCGTTTGGTTTTTCATTGTATTCTTTTTCAAATGCTTCAACAAATGCTGTATGTGCACTTGAATCAATTAAGGTTGAATAGTGATTTGAGTAGAATACGTTGTTCAGTGCATCTGCACCAGCTAAATCAATGAATTCGTCACTTTCGTATCCATCAACACCCAATACTGGAAGATCAACGCCAAGTGCGTGTGCTTGGTTTAGGAGTGGTCCTACCTCACCATAGTATCCAGGAATAAAGAGTGCTTCAACATCTTTATCATTTTTAACTTTTGTTAAGATTGATGAGAAATCTGTTTCACCTTTAGAGAATGTTTCTGTCCACAGAATATCAATTCCTAAATCTGGTGCCATTTCTTCATACTTATCAATCAGCCCTTTTGCATATGGGTTTGAGTTGTCTCCAATAATACCCACTTTAGTAAAGCCTTTGTCTTTGGTAAAGTTAGCCATTGTAACAGCTTGGAACATATCTGAATAACAAACACGATATCCATATGGATAACCTTTTGTACCATCATTGGTTACTTCATCCGCTGTAGCTGAAGGCGAAACGGTTGGAACTTCTTGTTCTCCTGAGGCTTTT
>CAYSBB010000006.1:11858-30952 GCA_964429205.1 uncultured Erysipelothrix sp. | reverse complement strand
CGTGTTGTTCAAAACTTAAAAGCGATACTTCTAAACGATCATCAAGTAATTGATTAATATTGGTATTAGCAATGCTTGATAAATCTAAAGTTTCTGTGTAGCTCTCAGCTAAAGATGTGGCTTGTTTTGTGAAGATATCAATCAAGTAGCCATTGATTGCGGACACAAAATAAGCACTTAAAAGAAACGTAAAGACAATAAAAATCATGGCTGAGCCAAAGTAGGCTTTCCATGTCATTTTTTTAGCACCTTTCTTAAGGGATTGGGGTTGGTCTACTTTATTCACAGAACACCTCTCTTTATTTAATTATAGTATACACCAATATATTTAAAAGCGTTAAAATATTTATCTTAAATCATTGATTTCCAAACCATCTCGTTAAATCCATGGATAATTGATCAATGGTACCACTTACGAGTAAAATACCCATCATGATAAAGATAATACCATTTACCTTTTGAAGTGTATTCATGTGTTTCTTTAGCGGTTCTAAGTACGATACGAGTAAAGATTATACCATAAATGGAATGGAAAAACCCAATATAAAGATCAGGATAAATTGCACCCAGCGCATAGACTGAAGCAAGCACCGGTCCAATACAAGGTGTCCGGCCTGCTCCAAAGGTTAAGCCAATGAAGAAACTGTTTAAACTTTTCACATCTTGTTTTTTATTTTCAATCTTTTTCAACGTTTAAGATGTGTAATTTTAAGACGCCCATTCAGTGAAGTCCCATCAATAAAAGTAATAAACCACCCACAATCTGTAAGATGCGTTGAAACTCAAACATCGCTTTTCCAAAAAATGAGACACTAAATCCAATCACTAAAAAAGACAACACTCAAACCCATCACAAAAATGAAACTTTGTGCTAAGAGGTGTTTTTTATCTGATGTATTGGTATCTTTGAGTTCACTTAAACTCATACCTGAATTATAACTGAGATACATGGGATAGACCGGTAAAATACACGGTGCCAAAAACGTCAGTAATCCTGAAATAAATACAGTGAAATAAGTTAATTGCATTGTAATTCTCCTTACTACTTGGACATTTAACATGAGTGAACGTCGAAATACATTGAGATACTTTATGTGTTAGAATATGTAGGACTTAAAGGCGCGTATATGAAAAAACTTTTATTAACATTTGTGGTAAGCGTCTTGGTAGGCAGCATTGCGACAAGCTTATATATCAAAAACAAAACTGAGAAGGTTGAACTTGTTGAAGGATATCAAATTAACCATAAGATGCCTCATTTTGAACTAAAAACTTTAGTGGGTGAAGATTTTGACTTTAAAACAGTTGAAGGGAAAAATGTTGTCCTCAATTTCTTTGCGTCATGGTGTCCTTATTGTAAAGAAGAAACACCACACCTTATGACACTGCAAGAAAATCATCAGGATGACCTTGTGGTCTTAATGGTTAACTTAAATGTTTTAGAGGAACGACTTGAAGATGTGAGTACTTTCCAGAAAGTCTTAGATGTGACACTCCCCCATCTTAATGGATGAAACTGGTGACTTCATGAAGAAGTTTGGGATCCGTGGTACACCTATAATGTCTTTATCAATAAAGACGGGGTTATCAAAGAAATTGTACCAGGTGGCATGACAATGGAAATGTTAGAAAACTCTATTAACAATTTAAATTAACGCAAGAAAGGCATCCGCAGTGGGATGCCATTTAATTTAGCGTAAGCTTTTTGGTTTGTTTAATATTTCTGAAACAATTATTCCTTGTCGAATACTGCGTTTACTGATTTTAGAGCGCACGTCTTTGATATTTGTTTTTCTATCAATACGTTCAACCTCTAAAATAACATCATCATCGTCTTCAAAGAGTTCCCATGAATCATGTGTAAATACAGGCTGATCAAATGTTTCAGTTGGCACACTTTCTTCAAAAACAGAAATGGGTGCTTCTTTTTTCTCTTCTACAATTTCTTGTGAACCTTCAGGTACTTCGAAATATTCTTTAATGGTATCAATGAACTCTGTCCATGACTTCTTTTGTCCTTTTTTAGAGGAATTTTTCAGGAATATTACAATCACAAAGTAGAAGACAATGGGTAAGAAAAACTCAAACATCAGTCTTCGACATCATGAACTGGATCATGTGATGAATCACTGGCGATTGCTTGACGCATGTGTGTATCAGATTCTACGTTTTTAAGTTGGTAATAATCCATAACACCCAAGTTACCTTTTCTAAAGGCTTCCGCAATAGCGAGTGGCACTTCTGATTCAGCTTCAATTACTTTCGCACGCATTCTTTGAACTTCTGCCAACATTTCTTGTTCTTGCGCTACCGCAAAGGCACGACGTTCTTCAGCTTTCGCTTGTGCGATTTTTTTATCTGCCATGGCTTGATCAGCTTGGAGCTTGGCACCAATGTTTCGACCCACATCAACATCCGCAATATCAATGGATAAGATTTCAAATGCAGTTCCTGAATCGAGTCCTTTTCTTAAGATTGTTTGTGAGATTGAATCTGGGTTCTCTAAAACAACGGAGTGTTTTTCTGCAGAACCTACTGTCGTAACAATACCTTCACCAACACGTGCGATGATGGTTTCTTCACCAGCACCCCCAACGAGTCGTTCAATGTTTGCACGAACCGTTACTTTCGCTTTGGCTTTGACTTCAATACCATCCATCGCTACACCGGCGATAATGGGTGTTTCAATAACCTTTGGATTAACAGACACTTGAACCGCTTCAAAGACATTACGTCCCGCAAGGTCAATCGCTGCAGCTTGTTCAAACTCTAAGTCAATGTTTGCGCGTTGTGCTGCAATTAAAGCATCGACCACCATGTTCACATTACCCCCGGCTAAATAATGGGCTTCGAGCTCATTATTGTCCAGGTTTAATCCAGCCTTTGTGGCTTTAATCAGTGGGTTTACAATGCGTGATGGGACAACCCTTCTTAAACGCATCCCCACTAAATTTCCAATGGTTACTTTTGCACCTGAGAAATATGAGGTCACCCATAAGCCTAAAGGTACATATCTAAAAAATAAAATTAGTAAAAAGAAGATTACGACGATCGCAATCGCAGTGGAAACCAAATAGAATTCACTGCCTAAACTTGATAATACATTCATAAATTATTGATCCTTTCGAACATAAATTTTTGATCCTTCAATACGCTTAACAACAATATTTGTATCTGAAGCAATCATATCAACATCACTCATCACATCATAAAATTCGCCATCAATTTCTGCGCGACCCACAGGTCTTAAAGCAGTTATTGTTTTTCCTTTTTGATCGATTAAATGGGATCTATCTTCACTGGAAGAAAAGCCTTCTTCTTTATGAAGTGTTGTACTTAATATCAGTGCAGGACTCAGTGAAATACTACAACCCAATTTCGTATAAACAAAACTTGTTAGAAGTATAATCACCAGTGCCAATCCTACATAAACTAAAACAGCCATGATATCCATTGTATACAAATACAATGAACCTGCAGTCCCGCCAATTCCCAAGACACCTGCAATCCCAAAGCCTGGTATATAGAATTCAGCAATTAACAGTGCAACACCCAAACTAAAGAGTGCATACAATAGCCAATTGCCCAAGTGCGCTTTAAAGAACACACCAAATGCAATATAACCTAACACAGCATACAGCCAATTTGGTTTTAAAAATGCGGCACTAATCAGTAGAAATACACCGAGTATATATGCAATTACCATATTATTAGCTCCTTCCCATAGTTTAATAATATCACAAATCAAAGTCATTTTAATGTAAATTTTCATTTACTTTCATCATTTCTTGAAGACTTAATCCGCCTAATTTCCATAGTGGCCATGTATATACCATCTCTTCACCTAAGCGAGATACAAGTAAAGGCAGTTTTTGATTTAACACATCAAGTTCTATTGGTTGCATAAAAATATTGATATTATCTTCATAAAGACTTGCTTTTCTTGATGATAAAGTAATGTCTTTATCATAGTAATAAAAATCACCATGCATCTTCTTTTTTCCAAAGCTTAAATATGTATCATAATCAAAGATTTTCTTTGTTAAATGTGCGGATACTTTCACATTAAAATCATCACAAATAGGATGGGTAAACCCGTCCTGATATACACGATAATTCTCTGAAAGTAAGGCATCATTAATAAAGGTAAAAGAAGCATGCTTTATGGGTGGATACAGTTTATATGCCTTTGGCCGCACCTTTTCATAAAGTACATCCAAATCTTCAATCAGCATGATGCCATACACTTCTAAAGTACCAAAAAGAAACGTGATATAATCTGCACGTTCTTTTAATGCATCATCAAGCTTTAAATTCACAAGATAATCCACCACTTCTGAAGACATCGTTGCATGTAAGTTCTCTTCATCAAACCAGTCGACTAAAAACAAACCTTGATTGATGTAGTGTAGGATAAAAAATTGTTTTGGTAATAAGAAATAACCTTGTTTTTTAATCTCAAGTGCTCTTTCTTTTAATATTATTAAGGTTTCAAAGGATACAGCCTCACCAATCAGACTTGGATCTTCCTTAAAGCGATTTAAAATAATATCATGCATTTTATGTCTTGTGATTAAGTCATATTCTAAAAAGTTTTCTTTTTTTGAAAAAACATAGAACGCATCATAAACGCGTATTTTATCAATTCTTTTAAGAAATGTTTTCATTCAAGTCTCCTTCTATAACAAAAAGAAAAGCAAATGCTTTTCTTATAATTTTGATTCTATTTGAGTATGTGACAGTGCTTCATAAATTAAGGGTTTATGTCTTATGACACCTGCAATGAACACATGAATCATGAGTATCAATTGAACACTCAACATTAAAATAATATAAAACAAGAATACATAACGATACTCAAAGTGTCCTGTATTGAGATAGTCAAAGAAATCCATGGATGCTCTAAAGCCAATCATATAAATCCCTGAGAATAACAGTGCACGGGATAAGCCTTGAATTAAGTTGAGATTTTCCCCTTCACTTGAAACTATTTTAAGTTTAAGTAAGCGAAGTCCCAATGTTTCACCTTTCATGAAGTAATAAAGAAGTCCAAGAATTGCTGCAACAATGATTGCCATAAGATAAGGGTTTTTTAAACTTCTTCCAAGGGTTAAACCATAAATTGTATTGACGATCGAAAAATCAATCGAATATGCAAACACACGGCGTAAAAATGGGACACGTTTTGCTTCATGAGAAATCTTAGTTTCAATTTCTTCACGGGTTGGAAACATAAAGACAAGGGCTGGTGTCATCCAATATCCAACCAGACCACCCAGTGTATTCATAATCAAATCATCAACATCAAATAAACGATAGGGGCGTGGATAAATACCATAAACACCTGTGATTTGTGTCACTTCATAGAACAGTGACATTAAGAATGATAAAAAGAGTACTTGTTTGAAATCTTTTTTAAAGTAATATCGCAAATAAACACCAAAAGGTATGGTTAAGACGACATTGAACAACACTTGTAAAAATACATGTTGTGTGAGTGCGGCAAAGTATGTGCTGGGTTGTGAAATTCTGAAGACAGTTTCACGCACAATATCTTGAACAAACATAAACGGAACCAATTGTGCATAAGGTCCTGTTAATGATGCCACGAACTCTTTTGTGGGTAATGGCAGTAAAGTCATAAAGAAAGCAGCCATTAAATAAAACACAAAACTATAAATAACAAGTGCTTTAAAAACAGTCAGTGCACCTTTTCGACGATATTCCCAAAATAGATAGGGTATTGTAATCACGTTTGCCAGTACAAAGAAAACTAAGACTGCGGATTTAAGCGGGATCAAATAAGCATCCATTGAAGCAAACTCCTTTATTGAATAATATTTAAAACAGATTCTGGAACTTTATATTCTGAAATAACGGAGTAAGATAAGACCAGTGTTTTACTGTGTTCCACTCTTAAGTATTCACCAGGTTGTAAAAGATCGTTTTCATTGTCTGTAGACATGTTGAATTCAACAACTTTCTTTTCACCTTTTTCATCATAAGCTGTGAAGGCATATTCTCTACTTGTATCTGCAACTTCACCAGTATTATCGTATAAGTCTTCAAGAGAAGTGTCAACACCCATACTCATTATTTTCAAAAATAAAAAAAGAAATGACCGAAGTCATCTCTTAATGTAATCAAGTATTAATTTGTAAGTATTCTCTAATGCATCGATGTGCGTTCTTTCCATACCATGAGAGTGCGCAACCCCTGGCCCAATCAGTGCTGCTTTAATATTAGCACCACCCCTGAGTGCTGCAGAAGCATCACTACCATACATCGGATAAATGTCTACCACATAGTTTAGTTTAAGATCTTTTGCGCTTTCAATCAGGCTTGTGGTTAAGTCATAGTCATATGGACCACTTGAATCCTTTGCGCAAATGGATACATCTTTTTCACTGCACGCTAAATCATCACCCATCGCACCCATATCTACGGCTAAAAATTCTGTAATGTCTTCAGGAATATAAGAAGCACCATGTCCCACTTCTTCATATGTTGTGAAAATAAACTTTAAATTGGTACTGGGTGTTACGTCTTTTTGATAAATGGCTTTTAAAACTTCCAGTAATATAGAAACAGATGCCTTATCATCTAAGAAACGTGATTTAATATAGCCAGATTTTGTGACCATAAACTTCGGATCATAGGCCACAATATCACCATGATCAATCCCCAGTTTTTTAACATCTTCCCTTGTTTTAACATCTTCATCAATGCGTACGACTAAATTATCAATATCACGTGATTTAGAAGATGCATCTTTAAAGACGTGCACTGAATTTGAAGTAGAAAGTATGGTCCCTGTATAAATATCACCTGATCTTGTAATAATATCACAGTACTCACCATCTAAAGTGGGTGTTAAAGGTCCTCCTAAGGTTGTGAGGGCCAAAGTGCCATCTCCCCTAATACTTCTTACCATAAGCCCCAGTGTATCAACATGCGCGCTGATGCCCTTTGTGATGCTTTCATCTTTTCCCGTTACACTCACAATTAAGTTTCCTTTTGGTGTGATGGTTGTTTCAAAGCCCAATGGTTTCACAAAGTCTTCCAAATATTGAATGGCTGATTTTGTATAACCAGAAGGCGAATGAATCGCTAAGAGTGATTCTAAATTTTCTAGTATTTCTTTTTTATTAAACATGTTTTCATTTCCTTTCGTCTTTTAAAAATATATCACAGTGGCCAAATTCTTACAATCAATGGAACACTGATCGCAATACTTAAAATTGATAAAGCCAAACCCAATTTCCAGTAATCTCTAAATTGATAACCACCAGGTCCCATCACCAACATATTGGATTGATGGGCAATGGGTGTGATAAAGGCTGTGGTTGATGCGATCGCAACAGAAACCAAAAGTGGATCAGGACTGACATTCATAAAGGCCGCAAGACTCACCGCAACAGGGCCCATTAAAACAGCCGTGGCCGTTGAACTGATGAGGTTGGTAATCACAATTGTAAAGACCATGAGTAAGACAATCAACATCTCTTGTGACACATGATTTGACAGTGAAAAAAGAAGTGAAGCAAGCTTTCCTGAAACACCACTATTTTGTAGGGCCGTACCCAAAGGGAGTAAACTTCCCAATAGAAGGATCGTTGGCCATTCAATGGCTTCATAAAAGACACGCACTGAAATGGTTTTTGTGAGTACTAAAAGAATCGCGACGGCACTGAATGATATTTGCACGGGAAGGAGGCCTAAAGTCGTCAAGATAATCGCAATCAAAAACATCCCCAGTGGCAGCATTTGTGTAAATTTACTTTGTGTTGGATCAAAGACAACTTTTCGCTTTTCTAAAGGTAAACAGCTCAGTCTTTGGTATGTATCTTGAAGTTTTTGAATGGGCGCTTGTAGAAGTAAGATATCACCAGATTTAAATCTGAATGATTTTAAACGTTCAATAGACATTGCCCCTTGTCTTGAAACAGCCACTAAGTTAATGTTATAGCGATTTCGAAGTGACAGTTCAAAGGCAGTACGACCAATTAAAATAGAGTCATCACGAATGACCACTTCAACAAGCGCAAAGTCATCTGATTTTAAAAATGGGGTTGAAGCCACAAAATCAAGTTTCGCACCACGCAGTTTCAAACCCGTTTTTTGAATGAGTTCTGTCAGTTTTGTGCTGTCAGTTTTAATGATTAAAACATCCCCCACCCTTAAATTATATTGTGCACTGGGGACAATAATATGTCTTTCATCACGAATGATACTGAGTACTTCAACTTCTATTTTAAAAACACTATAAAATGAAAAGATAGACTCCCCGACCATTTTAGAGGATTCAACCACTTCAACTTCTGATAAGTAATGGCCTATATCAAACAGTCCCTCTTGGCTTTCTGCTTTTCTTTTGGGGATGAGATATTTCCCAAATAGCATCATAAATGTGGTACCAGCTAAAAACACAGTGAGTCCAACAGGCGCAAATGAAAAGAAATCAAAGGCTTCTCCTGTAGCTTCAAAGCGATAATTAGAAACAATTAAATTTGGCGGTGTACCAATAAGTGTCACCATCCCACCCAATAGTGATGAAAATGCGACGGGCATTAAAATTTGTGATGGGTTGATTTCCATGTCTTTGGCCATACTTAAAGCAACCGGTAAAACAAGGGCTAAGGCACCCACATTGTTCATAAAGGCTGAAAGAAAACCAGTCACTAGCATCAGGGCGAGTATTTTGGTGAAAACACTTTTTGTTTTCTTATTTAAAAGCATCACAAAATGTTCTACCAACCCTGATTGAATCATCGCATGACTGATCACCAAAACAGATAAAACAGTGATGACGGCAGGATGACTGAATCCTGAAAATAAATCTTCTGCTGAAATCACCCCAGTAATCCCAAAAACGAGTAATACTGAAAGTGAAATAAATTCATATCTGATGATGCCACTTACAAAAAGTATCATCATCAGTACAATCATAAAGAGTACAAACATATTTTATGCTCCTTCGTTGTTGTCTTTTAGACAAAATTCTAAAAATAGATTGAGATGTTTGGCCCATGACTTTTCAGAATGAGTTTCTTTATCAAAGACATGCAGTTCAAGGTTTTTAACGTTTTTATCACGACACATTTGATAAAAATTTAAGCTAAGATCAACATAAACTTGGTTCATATCCACATCATTAAATTCATAACTTTCTAATCTATGGGCTTCTTGTGTTCCAACTTGTATGTAGATCTTTTGGTTTTTATCAAAGTTTTTATTTTTAACATAGTTTATAAATTCAGGTTCATTGGACCATGAAGCCAAAGAAAAAACACCAATACAATCAAAAATGCCAGGATACTTCAAACTTGTGTAAACTGTAATCAGTCCACCCATAGAACTACCGGCTAAAAATGCTTGGTTTGATGTTGCATATGTATTCTTAATATAAGGCATGACTTTTTCCACAAGCCATGTTGCATAAATGTCACCTTGTGCTTTATGGTTTTTTAAATCCATGGGCCAAGGGGCATAGTCTTGCATTCTTTGGTCTTCATCAAAAAGACCCACAATAATCATTTTATCTTTTAAAGGCTGATTTAAGATATCCCAAGATTCGCCTGAATGAGGTGATGGCTCAATAAGATTTTGACCATCGTGCATATAAAGGACGGGATATTTTTTTGATTTATCATAATTTTTGGGGAGGATCACTTGAACTTTTCTTTTGTGATCCATCATTGGATACTCTAAAGTATGGTTTCGAATCATCATTAACTCCAATCAAAATAAAAATAAAAGAGCGATTCATGCTGGGGGTTTGTTGCTCAAATAACCAATCTGCTTCGTTTTGTAATCTTTTTCATTACGCTACTTTTAGATTTCTTGATATTTCTCATCAATAAATCATTTGCATTTTTGGTTTCACACTTTTGTGTGACTCCTTCAACACTACCGTTTAGGTTTTACATTGTGTTTAGACAATTTGTTTTGCTGACACATAACTCTTATCTACTTTGACGTTATCATTTAACTAACTCTTTAGTCAACCAAACTCATGTCAATCTATGCCAAACTACTTGATTATGATAATTTGGCACATTCACATTTGCAATTCCTATGCATGAATGCCCTTTTTATTTTGTAGAGGATCTATCTCCTCTTTGTATAAATATATTAACATGATATCGCTTACATGTCTATGAAATGACTCACATTCATAAATATTGACTAGCTTTTTTATTTTTTTTTGTGCATTTCTTGTACTTTGACAAAAAAGGAGTAATATAAAATCGGAGGCGATATCATGGATGAATTATTCCAAAAAGTTTTGTTAGAAAATGAAACACTCATAGAGAAACGAAACAAGAAGAAAAGCACTTATACAAATGATGAAGCAATGATTCATCAAAAACTTCAAGATTTGAACAAGAAATTCGATCAAGACACGAAGAAGTATAAAGATGAATTAGAATTAAGCTTTCAAAAACAAAAAGAAAAACTACATCAAGATCATCAAAAACTGCAAGATGAAGCCAAACGTGCCTTAGACAATGAGTTTCATCAAAACGTGTCATCGCAAAAAGAAACCATACTTTCCCGGATAAAAAAGTATGATTAATACAACGATAAACACAAAATTAATAGCAATGCTTTCAAACCATATTCAAATGGATTCTTTTGAAGAGTTCGCAACAATCTTAGATGTTTCTGAATTTGCACTTGCACTTCAGGAAACGAAAAGATACCATCAAATCCTTGCTTCAGTTGACGCCAGTGCATTGCACCGACTTGAGCTGGAGAAAATAATTCAATCAATCAAAAAGATTGATTATCAAAAAATTAAAAGATTCATGCCTGAGGGCTTCTATCTTTTAGAATTAGAGCAAGAAATTGATGAACTCATCATTTTACTTCATATACGACAATCAGAATCAAATTATCAATTTGAAACAAGTTGGATTGAAAAGTGTATCCATTTAGAAACACAAGACTTCATAAATGTCTTAAAAGAGCATCACTATGAATTTTTAATCCCCTATTTGGATGATCTGTTACAAGCTGAGCTATACTTAAAGAAACATCTGTTTCTTAAAATAAAAGCGCGCTATGAAACAGAAAGTCCCAAACTTGTTGCAGCTTATCATGATGAATTGATTCTTTTTCTTTTATCTTATGTTTACCGCTTTAAGAAATATTATGAAACCAGTAAACAAAACCTCACTGAAATTTTTAAACCTTTATTTGATGTACTCAACATAAAACCCTATGAACACTACATCACATCTCAAACCAGTAATGAAATTTATCCCTTACTGGGTTATGACAGTAGTTTAGAAATTCCACTTGAACGTTTTGTGTATGGGACACTCTATAAAACATACCTTCGAAACATGCGTTTTGAAGATGACACACTTCTCAAATTCTTTTCCTATATGAGACTTGTCGATATTGAGATTAAAAACATTACAGATCTCATTGAAGGCATTCGCTATAAAATAGGACAAGATAAAATGATTGAACTACTGATAAAGGAGGCGATGAACAATGGCCATTGATACCTTAAAATTGGTGCGTATCGAAACAAAGTATGAAGATACATTCGCAATGTTGGAAATGATTCACAGTGCACAAAATTTTCATCCAGAACTTGCGCAAGATATCATCAATCAAGAAAATCATGGGATGGTCTTTCCAAACAACAAGATCTTTGAAAGTTTCTATCGACGCATCGAAAAACTTCAAAAAGATTTAGACCTTGATTTTTCTATCGGTTATGACAAAACGTACACTAAAGATGAAATTGAACAAGCCATTTCAAAAGCTGAACTCAATGTACAAAAACACTTTGATCCAAAAATTGAAAGATTGTTGGAAGAAAATGATAAAATCGCAATCAAACGTTTAAAAGAATATCCACTCGATGCGATTGATGATGGGTATCTTCACTTAGAATTTGGTAAAGTTTCCAATCAAAAATTGGCACAGCTTTACTTCTATAAAGATGAACCTTTCATCTTCACACACCTTCACAGCACCAAAAGAAATACATGGATCGCCGCGATTGCTTCTAAAGAAGATAAAGGGCTCATAGATTCCATATTAAAAAAGGTAGACTTTGAAAGCATTCAAATCCCTTCACTTTCTAAAGAAAAACTGGATGATTTGACCCATATCTTACTTGATAATATTTATGGTTATGTTTTATTTCAAACTAAAGTGGAAGCTTACTTAAAATATGTATCAATCTTTAATGAAAAGGCGGTTGTAGTGGGATTTATCAGCGAAGATGATTTTGAAAACTTTAAATCTCCCTTTGATTCAAGATTTAAAATTCGTGACTTCCCTGCAGAAAGTGAGGAAGGCCTCATGCCTCCCACCAAACTTTCAAACCCTTGGTTTTCAAAACCCTTTGATATGTTTATTGAAATGTATGGATTACCAAAATATGGCAGCTTTGATCCCACCACATTCTTTGCGATTACCTACACCTTCTTATTTGGGATGATGTTTGGTGATGTGGGACAAGGTTTCGTGCTCTTAATTGTAGGACTTTACTTTGCGAAGAAAACTGATTTGGGTGCCATTTTAATCAGACTTTCCATCAGTTCCATCTTCTTTGGATTTATTTATGGATCAGTCTTTGGAAATGAACATATTTTAGAACCACTTCTCAAACCACTCTCACTCCCCTTACCCGTAAGTGATAGTTCATTTACGATGACACTGCTTATCAGTGCAGTGGCACTGGGTGCTTTATTTATTCTCAGTTCCATTGGATTAAATATTTTCCTTGGACTGAAAGAAAAGGATTATAAACGTGCACTCTTGACACAAAACGGTTTGGCAGGATTTATCTTTTATGGTTTTGTGATGATCAGTATTGCCCTAAAAATGATGAACATCAATACCTTAAACCCCATCACAAATACACTCTTTATTGGACTTCCTTTAATTATAATTTTATTCCATGAACCCATTTACCATCTCTTAGAGAAAAAAGAGCTTGCACCGGATCAAGGATGGGGCGGATATATTACTGAAAGTATCTTTGAACTTTTAGAAGTGATGCTGAGCTTTGTTGCCAATACCATGAGTTTTCTTCGTGTGGGTGGTTTTGTCTTATCACACGCTGGAATGATGGCTGTTGTCATGACTTTAAAAGAGATGTCGGGTGCTTATGGCATTGTGGTCATGATACTTGGTAATGTGATTGTTATATTATTAGAAGGTTTAATCGTTGGGATTCAAACCTTAAGACTCGAATACTACGAAATGTTTTCTCGCTACTATGAAGGTGGCGGCAAGAAATTTAATTCAAGAATCTAGGAGGAATTACACATGACATTTTTTGAATTTATCTTACCCCTTATTTTACTCGCACTTATCTTCACACCCTTTTTACCACTTGTAAAAAATAAAACACAAAACATCAGTGCTAAAATGCGTGTATCCATTCATATCTCCATGTTCTTTGCTGTATTTGGCGTCATGGTCTTAATGGGTGGTACCGTCTTTGCACAAGATGCACAAAATGCATTCAGTGGATCCATCGCACAAGGTCTTGGTTTTATCTCCGCTTCTTTAGCGGTTGCGGCCAGTGCTTTAGGTGCAGGGATCGCTGTTTCTAAAGCCGCACCTGCCGCAATTGGTGCCATTTCAGAAAATGAAGACAACTTTGGTAAAGCAATGATCTTTGTTGCTTTGGCTGAAGGGGTTGCGATTTATGGACTTTTAATTGCCATCTTAATTATTAATAAACTTTGAAAATTTATCTTATCAGTGATAACACAGATACATACATGGGACTTCGCTTGGCAGGCATCGATGGCAGTGTCGTTGAAGATTTTAATGCCTATCAATCAATCATGAATGACGTATTAAAAGACCCCAGTATCGGTGTGATCTTACTCACCACAAAAGTCTTTGACTTAGACCGTGAAAATCTTTTAGATTTAAAATTAAATCGCGAAGACAAACTGATTGTAGAAATCAGTGATCGGCATGGGTCATTTGAAGTTCAAGACATGATACGTAAAACACTCGCACAAATTATAGGAGACGTGGTATAGATGGCCAATGAAAAATTCTTAGCAGCGCAATCTATCATTAAAAAGATCACAAATCAAAATGAGGTTGAACTTCAAATGATGGATGAGAAATACCAAAATAAAGCGTCTGAACTCATCACGAAACATGAATTCTATTTAAAAAACAAACAAAAAGAAGACTTAGACACACTTAAAAAAGAACTTGATTTAGCGCTAAAAAAAGAAAGCTCAAGCTTAAAACAAGCCTTACATCAATCTCTTTTAGAAGCCAAACAAAAAGATTTTCAAAGCTTTGAAGAAGAAATCAAAGAAGAAATTCTTGTCTTTAAAAATACACCTGAATATATAACATACTTAGAGGATTGTATTCACAGTGTCAAAGAAGCCATCACTAAAATTTTCTTAGATTCATCTGATCTACATTATTATGAAAATGCAGAGCCCATGGACTTACCACTGGGTGGGATCCTCATTGAAACTGAAAATAAAATCTATGATTTTTCACTACAAGAAAAGCTCAATAAAGAAATCAAAACACTACAAACACAAACACACTTAAATGTTGAAGGAGGCACTTATGAGTAAAATTCATGGCGTGAATGGTCCAATTATTCGCTCAAAAGATGTTCAAAACTTCAAGATGTATGAAATGGTATACGTTTCAGATAAAAAAATATTGGGTGAAGTCATTGGAATTGATAAATCTTATGCGACCATTCAAATTTATGAAGCCAGCACCAATTTAAAAATTGGCGATACCATTTACCATACTCAAAACCCACTTTCAGTAAGACTTGGACCGGGTCTATTGGGCAATATCTTTGATGGCATAGGTCGACCCTTAATTGATTTAAAACATAAATATGGAAACTTCCTCAATGTTGGACAAAACATTGATCCAAAAGAACTGGACGCAAACTATACACTCACCCCTCTTAAAAAAGACGGTGAAACAGTATTTGAAGGTGAAGTCATTGCAACTTTCCCTGAAACCCAAGCCATAGAGCACCGCGTTTTAGCACAAAAAAGTGGTACCTTATCTTGGATTAAAACAAAAGATTTATCACTCGTAGAAGATACATACAAAATTGATGATACAAACTATTCATTATCCATCAACTGGCCCATTAGACATGAGCGTAAAGTTTCTAAAAAACTCGAATCAAAAGAACCATTAATTACTGGACAACGTGTTATTGATACAATGTTCCCAATTATTAAAGGTGGCGCAGCAGCCATTCCTGGCGGATTTGGTGCTGGTAAAACAATGCTTCAACACCAACTCGCAAAATACTGTGATGCCGATGTCATCGTGTATGTGGGCTGTGGAGAGCGTGGTAATGAAATGGCGCAGGTACTTCAAGAGTTTGGCGAACTGATTGACCCTAAAACAGGACACAGTCTTTTAGATCGCACCATCCTCATTGCGAATACTTCAAACATGCCAGTTGCAGCGCGTGAAGCGTCCATTTATACAGGGATTACTTATGCTGAGTATTATCGTGATATGGGATACCATGTTGCTTTAATGGCTGATTCGACATCACGCTGGGCAGAAGCCTTAAGAGAACTATCAGGTCGACTTGAGGAGATGCCTGCAGAAGAAGGGTTCCCTGCTTACTTGGCATCACGTCTTGCACAGTTTTATGAACGTGCAAGTTTTGTGGAAACACTCAATCATGATATAGGTTCCATTTCTTTAATTGGAGCCATATCACCACAAGGGGCTGACTTTTCAGAGCCTGTTACACAAAATACACAACGTTTTATTGGATGTTTCTGGGCCTTAGACAAAAACCTTGCCTATATCAGACACTTCCCTTCAGTCAACTACAACAACTCTTACTCAGAATATACAGATGCATTAAAATCTTGGTATAAAGACAATGTCAGTGAAACATTCTATGAAAATAGACAAAGATTTTTAACTTTATTAAATGAAGAAACACAACTTATGGAAATTGTAAAACTTATTGGTCAAGACATCTTGGCCGATAAACAAAGACTCACACTTGAAATGGGACGTCTGATCCGTGTTGGATTCCTTCAACAAAATGCATTCCATCCAAAAGATGCCAGTGTTTCACTTCAAATTCAAGATGTCCTCATGACTTCATATCTTTATATGTATGATGCATCTTTAAAACTTATTGAAGAAAAACACCCCATCAGATCACTTATCAATACACACTTATTTGAAGATTTAATTGCGTTTAAATATAACATTGAAGATCCTTATGATTCACTTCAAAATATGAAAAATCATATTGATCAAACACTACAAACAATCGATTAGGAGGCGACAAATATGGCGATTTATATCAAAGGTCTTTCAAAAATTAGTGGCCCCTTGGTCGCTTTGGAAAACATTGAAGATGCACACTATGATGAACTTGTAGAAATCATGGATGAAAACCAAAACATTCGTTATGGTCGTATTATTGAAATGATTGAAGATAAGGTCTTGGTTCAAATGTTTGATACCACAGAAGGCCTTGACTTATTCAACACAAAAACACACTTTACTGGAAAACCAATTGAACTGGGCGTTTCTGAGTCAATTTTAGGACGTCAGTTTAATGGCTTGGGTCAAGAGATCGATGGACTGGGTCCCATTTATGTTGAAAAATATGTCGACATTAATGGTCTTGTGATTAACCCAGTCTCACGAGTATACCCAGAAGATTACATCAACACGGGGATTTCTGCGATTGATGGCTTAAACACTTTAATTCGTGGTCAAAAACTCCCTATTTTCTCAGGCTCTGGGTTACCCCATGATAAACTTGCGGCACAAATCATCAAACAAGCCCGTCTTTTAAAAGAAAAAAGTGGTGACTTTGCGGTTGTATTTGCGGCCATGGGTGTTAAAAATGATGTGGCTGACTTCTTTAAACAAACCTTTATAGAAGCAGGCGTTATGGATCATGTCAGCATGTTTTTAAACCTTGCGAAAGACCCCATCATTGAAAGAATTCTTACACCACGCTTTGCGCTGAGTGCTGCAGAATATCTCGCATTTGAAAAAAACCATCACATCTTAGTGGTGATGAGTGATATGACTGCATACTGTGAAGCTTTAAGAGAGTTCTCAAGTTCTAAAGAAGAGATTCCAGGTCGTAAAGGTTATCCTGGTTATTTATATTCTGATCTTTCTTCTCTTTATGAAAGAGCAGGATGTGTTGAAGGCAGCACAGGAAGTCTGACACAAATTCCCATCTTAACGATGCCAAATGATGATATTTCTCATCCAATTCCTGACTCAACAGGATATATCACAGAAGGTCAAATTGTATTAGATAGAAACCTTCACCAACAAGGGATCTTTCCTCCAATTCATGTCTTGCCTTCTTTATCAAGACTGATGAAAGATGGAATCGGTGAAGATAAAACAAGAAAAGATCACCAAGATATTGCTTCACAACTTTTCGCATCTTATGCAAAAGTGATGGACGTACGAAACTTAGCGGCCGTTATTGGGGCAGATGAACTTTCAGATGGTGATAAATTCTATCTTGAATTTGGAAAACTCTTTGAAACAAGCTTCTTAAACCAACAACAAGAAGACCGTGATATTGACGATACACTAAATCTTGCATGGAACTTGGTATCTTTACTTCCAACCTATGATTTAGATAGACTCGACCAAGATCTCAAAGACAAATATTATCAACCAGAAAAAGCACAAGACTTCTTTAAAACAACATACCCTGATCTCTTCCAAGGGGCTTAAGTTTTATGTTGATGACTAAAGGGAATTTACTGAGTGCAAAAGAATCATTAAAGCTTGCGAAAACAGGGTATGAATTGATGGATCGAAAACACATCTTATTGATGCGCGAACTCTCAAACATGTTGGATGATGCCAATAAGCTTAGAAATGATATTGATTTTGCGTATAAACAGGCGTATATTGCACTTCAAAAAGCAAACATCACCATTGGTAAAGTAGAAGAAATTGCACAAAGAATGCCTTTAAATAATGATGTTAAAATCAGATACAGAAGTGTCATGGGAATTGAAATTCCTAAACTAGAATCACTTTCCCAAACTTCTCTCTTCCCCTATGGCCTCACACACTCTAATTCGAGACTTGATGAAGCCTATTTAGAAATGATGAAAGTCAAAGACTATACCATCAAATTAGCGGAAATTGATGTGGGGATGTTCAGACTCGCAAAGGCCATTCAAACCAGTAGAAAACGCGCCAATGCACTCAAAAACATTGTGATTCCAAATCTAGAACATACCATTAAAGTAATCAGTGATGATTTGGAAGAAAAAGAAAGAGAATCATTCATCAGAATGAAACTCATCAAAAATAAATAACAAAATGTCTACACTCACAATGTAGACACACGCCGATGTAGCTCTAATGGTAGAGCAATCCACTCGTAATGGATAGGTTGCTGGTTCAAATCCAGTCGTCGGCACCATCGTAATCTATAGGCACTCAGGTACACAATCTGGGTGCTTTTTAACTTGCTTTTATTTATCAAGCATTAATCAAATCATATTCCTCTATCTTTGTAATGCCAAAACTTTTTTACCAGCGTCGTTAATGGATGAAGCATAAGAGATACCATATCTGATGAATTTTTAGTACGTGCCATCAGCCGGTGGATTCACTGGCAAGAATAAGGCAACATCCAAGGATTCTTTAAGTATATGAGAGACAGTGGATATATCAAGAAACCTTACAACACTGAGCGCAAGTATGCATGGGTATTAGTAGAAACTTTAGATTTTGAAAGTGAACCCAAAGAAAACAAGAGTTATGCCATGTCACACACCTACGCAAGGGGCTCATACAGCGGTACCACAACCTATATTGGTGAACAAGTCTTTACCTACAAAGTAGGCGATTTTCTTTCCACACAATCTCAATTTAGTGTCATACCGAAGATTATCTAAGCAAATGATAAAAAAGCCATCCGTTTAAGGTAGACTTATACAGGTGGCGAACAGGGCACAAACTATGTTTATAAGTGGCAGCCCATTGATTAAACGTATAAAAAACCTACTTCGCAAAAAAAGTAGGTTGTGTTTTTTTATTGGTGCTCCCACTCGGGATCGAACCGAGGA
>CAYSBB010000006.1:0-11758 GCA_964429205.1 uncultured Erysipelothrix sp. | reverse complement strand
AAAAAAGTAGGTTGTGTTTTTTTATTGGTGCTCCCACTCGGGATCGAACCGAGGACCCACAGATTAAGAGTCTGTTGCTCTACCGACTGAGCTATAGGAACATTACTTTTTTAGTATACTCCTATTTTGAAAATGTTCAAGAAGTTTAATCAAGAAAACAAAAAAAGATGTACACCTAATATATGATGTAACATCTTAGTTATTTCGCTTCTTTTATGATGCGCTCAATATGAACCGCAAGATAACCTGTTTCTGTTTTAGGAACAGGTTTTTCAAGTGCTTTAGAAATACGAATGACGATTCTTTTCGCCAGTTCATAACTTTCTGGTATTTCTTTTTTAGTATAAGCTTCCATATCTAAAGTAAGATCTTCTTCATTTTGAAGTCTTGCGATAAGAAATTTCAAATGAACCATCAGTCTTGAATAAGAAAGAGAATGCATGTCAATTTGTATGTCATATTCTTTTTCTATTTCAGTAATGGACTCATTCACAATCATCGCTGCGATAAAGCCTTCATCCCTGCTTTCAGTTTGTGACCCATGTAAGTGTAGCGTAATAAATCCAATCTCATCATCATTGATCAGATAACCCAGTTTATTAAAAATGATTTCTCGTGAAATACGTGCTACTTTCCAAGCTTCTGGATAAAGACTTCGTATTTCATGAGAAAATGGATTATTGATTTTAAGATTGTTTTGAATTCTTTGGATCGCAAAAGCAATATGATCTGCCAGTGGCAAGATCTTATAATCCCCTATTTCAGGATGATGCGCTTGAGCATGCGTTAAAATGTCACTGGCAACTTCAATATAGATGGGATCGAGTTTATTTAAAAGTTGATCTTGTTTACTTCTTTCAGATAGCGGCTGAATACGAAACACTTTGGCTTCTTTTGGAATCTTCAGTGTCGAATCAATCTTTTTTCCAAACCCAATCCCGCGATGTAAGATTAATTGTGTTTCATCTTCATGATAGACAATGATTGAATTATGATTGAGTATTTTTAGTATTTTGACCATGAAGACAAAACTCCTTTCTTATTTTTATTTTACTTCAATGAGCGGTTCATTGGCGCGTACTTCGCCATATTTTTTAACATCCAGTGCTTGATCTTCAAGATTAGTAAAGATAATGGGTGTAGCGATGGATGGTGCATTTTCAGTAATAAACGCTAAATCAAAGGTACCCAGTAAATCACCTTGTTTCATGGTTTGACCATCTTCTACCAAGATATCAAAACCTTTACCTTCAAGTTGTACTGTATCAATCCCAATATGAATCAACATTTCTAAGCCTTCATCTGATTTTAAACCTAAGGCATGTTTTGTGCCAAAGACGAAGGTGACTTCACCATCAAAAGGTGCATATACTTTACCCTCAGTTGGAAAAATAACCACACCATCACCCATCATTTTTTCAGCGAATGTTGGGTCAGGCGTTTCTGTTAAGTCTTTCACTTCACCTTGAATTGGTGCATAAACAAGACCTGTAACTTTTTCTTGAGGTACTTCTTCGATAACCTCAGTTTGAATTTCTTTGGGTACATCATACACTGGATGTTCCATAAAGTCTTCTAATTTTGATTTGATGATTGAAACTTGTGGACCATAAACGACCTGTACAGCTTGACCAGATTTTACAATTCCTGCAGAACCTGATGCTTTTAGTGCTTCTTCTTCAACTTTATCAGCATCTTTAACCGTCACTCGAAGTCTAGTCGCACAGCTATCTAAATCAGAAATATTCTCATGTCCGCCAAGTCCTTGAATGATTAAAAGTGTTTGGTCATCATAAATTGAAGAACCAGACGATTTTTGTTGGACATCTTGTTTTGAATAGAGACGTGTTGTTTCACCTTCATCTTCGCGTCCTGGTGTTTTAAAGTTAAACTTCACAATTAAGAACTTAAAGATAAAGTAGTATAGCGCAAAGTAGACAACACCTGCTACTGGAATGAGTAACCAACCCGTTTTTGCGTTTCCTTGTAAGATTCCAAAGAGGAATAAATCAAGCATTCCACCTGAAAATGTCACACCCACCGCAATGTTTAAGATGTGTGCCACCATATAAGCAGAACCTGCCAAGATAACCTGTACGATATAAAGTACGGGTGCCACAAATAAGAATGAGAACTCAATGGGTTCTGTAATTCCTGTAAGAATGGATGTGAGGGCTGCTGAAATAAGAAGTCCTTTTGCGACTTTTTTATTTTCTGGTTTTGCGGTTTGAATCATCGCAAGGGCAGCGCCTGGTAAACCAAAGATCATAAAGATAAATTCACCTGAGAAATAACGCGCAGCATCAGCACTGAAGCGTGTAACGGTTGGATCTGCAAGTTGTGCAAAAATAATGTTTTGACCACCAGAAATCATCTTGCCACCCACTTCTAAAGTACCACCCACAGCGGTTTGCCAGAAAGGTAAGTAGAATACGTGGTGAAGCCCAAATGGAATTAAAGCACGCTTAATAATCCCAAATGCAAGGGTTCCTAAATAACCAGAACCACTCACAAGCCCACCCAGCGCAAAAATACCATTTTGTACAACAGGCCACACAAAGAACATGAGGATTCCCACAAATGTATAAACAATGGTTGAAATAATCGGAATGAATCGTGTCCCGCCAAAGAATGATAAACTGTTTGGCAGTTCAATTCTGTAGTACTTATTATGTAAGGCAGAAACGCCCAGTCCAACCACAATCCCACCAAAAACACCCATTTGTAAGGTATCAATTCCGACCATGGAAGTAATCGTTCCTTCAGTCACAAAATCCGCAATACTTCCGTCAGCTAAAATTTGTCCTGAGTTTACAAGCATGGCGTTGATGGATACGTTCATCACAAAAAATGCAATCACAGCAGATAAAGCCGCAACTTCTTTTTCACGACGTGCCATTCCAATCGCAACACCTACCGCAAAAATAAGGGGTAAGTTATCGAAGATTGCACTTCCCACACTGCTCATGATGAGTAAAAGTGAGTTTAAGGCAGTGCCACTTCCTAAAACTTTTTGTAGGCCATACTGTGCAATGGTTGCTTCATTGGTGAAGGATGCCCCGACACCCAATAAAAGCCCTGCAACAGGTAATACCGCAATGGGTAACATAAAGCTACGTCCAACGCGCTGTAAGACACCAAATATCTTGTCTTTCATAATCATATGCTCCTTTTCTTTTCATGATGCCGAATAAAAAAAGGCATCACTATAAAACACACGGTTACGTATGTTTCTACAATAGTTAATGCCTGCGTACCAGTAACACTCTATACAAACAGTCTACACGATTTAAAAAAATATTTCAAATATTAAAGTTTTTAAAAAGACCATAACCTAAATAAGTTATGATCTTTAGTATCTTATTTCTTACTTAAATTTAAATAAGCTTTACGCACATCTTGGTACACTTTGAGCTCATCATCATTTAAAGCACGTTCTTTAGATGTCTTTAGTAACTGTGATATTTCTTTTCGAAGTCTTTTCTTTTCAGCCAGTAAATCATATTCATATTTATCACGATAGCCATAATCTTCAAAAGCTTTGAGCTTTCTTGTGAAAATAGGCATCATGGTATTTAAGATTTCATTTTTATCAAGCATGAAGTGTCTTGGGATGATAAATGATTCACCCAAGTGATCAACATCTTCATCAATGGTGACACCTTTTCCAGTTGTCGCAAGTTCAATCAGGATGCCGCCGGGTTCTCTAAAATAAATGGCTTTGAAGTAGAATCTGTCTTTGACTTCTGTGGGTTTATACCCTTTTTCAATCAGTAAGTCACGATAAACATCAATCTCATCATCTTCTACGTGTAGTGCGATGTGGTGTGTTGTCCCTTTACCCATACGTCCTAAAGGCATTTTATTTTTGTTGAGTTCAAGTGAACCCCCTATGTCTTCATGGACTTTGAGTAAGTATCTTTGGTCTGTTTCTTCTGCAATTTCATAACCCAATACTTCAGTCAATACTTTGAGTGTTTCATCAGGTTTTGCGGAAAGAAGTGCTGCACTTTCAATACCAATGAATGCTTCTTTTTCAGTAATGTCTTCTGTTTCAAATGGATGATCATTTTGAACATCACGTTCCACAAATTGATAAGCAAGCCCATCTAAATCACTGAAGTTCAGGCGTTTTTTCCCAAAGACTTTTTCAGTGGATGTTTGAATGCCAAATGTTTCGAGGCGTTTTTGCCAAAAACCTAAACTGCCCTTTGGGACTGCATAGATTGAACGGCTGACTTGTCCCCCACCAATAATCCCTTCAATCGCATCATTCATTGGAAATGTGGTTACCAGTCCTGTACTACCATTATAGTTTCCGTAGTAGAAATGGAATAATGTTTTATCGTCATAGTTTAATGTATTTTTTACAAGTCTTAATCCAAGTAAACCATAAGTAAAGTCTACGTTTCTTTGAGCATGTCCGACTGTTGATGATATGTGGTGAATTCCTTTAACTTTTTTCATTGTGTTATCACTCCTTGTATCTTGATATTATTTCGAATCCGAAATAATATCAAGGAATATGACCTTAAATGAGAAAAACGGAATCATTTTGGAATGCTGATTGATAACATAAGTTTTTTGACCAAGTGCACTCCAGTTATCGACAATCTCTAAAGTATGGTAATCATGATACCCTGTGACCAACACCCAGTGCCAATCAAATAGTGAGGCTTTGAGTAATAAAAGAACGGGTTCATTTTGATCGATGGCATCTATCATATCTTTTTTACTAAATATTCGTTTTGTATTCAAAGAGAAATGTTTTATTAACTTTCTTCTTAGAAATAAGACAGGCCCATTCCCAATCTTTTGGTGAACTGATTTAAATGTGGGTATGTCTTTTGCTTTATCTTGTTTACAAAAGACTTTAAAAAGATTTAAAACACTCACTGATGCACAGTGATTCTTCGCAGACGCACTGAACATCGCCGTTGTAAACCAGCGTTCTTTTTCAATATGTGGTAATCTTTTCATTTTAAGATTACTTTCATAAAATCCATACTTATTCATAACTTGATTATAAAAAAAACGACCCCCTTAATCAAGAGAGTCGAATGTCTTAGCCATTTTCAATGACGCCTGTATAGAGTTTATGATATGTACCACGTTTTTTGATGAGTGAGTCGTGATTGCCACGTTCAATGATTTCACCTTGGTCAAGTACCATAATCGCATTTGAGTTTTTAATCGTACTGAGTCTGTGCGCAATCACAAAGGTGGTGCGGCCATGCATCAGTTTATCCATACCCTCTTGAACCAGTTTTTCTGTTTGAGAGTCAATGGATGATGTCGCTTCATCAAGGATGAGTACGGGTGAATTGGCAAGTGCAGCGCGCGCAATACTTAAGAGTTGTCTTTGACCTTGTGAGAGTGATGAGCCACTTCTTGTAAGGATCGTATCATAACCATGTTCTAAGTGTTTGATGAAGTGGTGCGCATTCGCTAGTTTTGCGGCTTCAATCACTTCCTCGCGTGTTGCATCAGGGCGTGCATAGCGGATGTTGTCTTCAATGGTTCCTGTAAAGAGGTTTGTATCTTGAAGGACAATTCCAAGTGAGCGTCTTAAGTCATCTTTTTTAATGAGTTTGACATCAATACCATCATAGGTAATGCTGCCCTCATGGATATCATAGAACCTGTTGATGAGGTTTGTGATGGTTGTTTTACCAGCACCGGTTGCCCCCACAAAAGCAATCTTCTCACCAGGTTCAGCATATAGATTTACATGTTTGAGTACGGGTTTATCTTTAACATATGAGAAGTTTACATCGTGAAATCTCACGTCTCCATCTAACTTCACATAAACACTTGAACCATCTTCTCTTGGATGTTTCCAAGCCCATAAACCTGTTTCTTCTTGTGATTCAACAAGTGTGCCATCGCCATTTTCTTTTGCATTAACCAGTGTCACAATTCCCTCATCCACTTCTGGTGTTTCATCTAAGAGTTCAAAGATTCTTTCAGCACCGGCCATCGCCATGATGACTGAGTTGAGTTGTTGGGAGATTTGATTTAACGGTCCATTAAAGGATCTGTTGAGTGTTAAGAAAGATGCCAGTGATCCAATGGTAAGTCCTGCCAAACCATTGACAGATAAAACACCACCAATAAGGGCAACCAATACATATGAAATGTGTCCTAAGTTACCGACAATGGGCATCAAGATATTGGCGAATTTATTGGCTTGAAAGGACGCTTCAAATAAGTCATTGTTGATTTCATCAAATGCTGCGATGGCTTTGTCTTCATAGTTAAAGACCTTCACAACACGGGCCCCTTCCATCATTTCTTCTATATAACCATTTTCTTTACCCAACATTTTTTGTTGTTGGGAGAAGTATTTACCTGATTGTTTCATAATGGTTCTTAATGCAAATTGCATCACAAATACCATCGATACAGTCACCAGTGTTAGTGGAATACTTAAGACAATCATAGAGATAAATACAGATACCATGGTAAAAAATGATACAAGTACTTGTGGAATACTTTGAGAAATGACTTGTCTTAAAGTATCCGTATCGTTTGTATAAATACTCATCACATCACCATGTGCATGTGAATCAAAATATGAAATGGGTAAACTTTGCATGTGTGAGAATAAATCTCGACGAATGTTTTCCATGGTTCCTTGAGAAATGATCACCAATAATTTTTGATAAATGAAATTCGTAATCACACCCACTGCATAAATCATGGCCATTTTTGTGAGCGCACTTAAAAGTGGCGCAAAGTTTGGATTGGCTACCCCAATTAAAGGTTGTACATAATCATCTAAGAGTGTTTTCATAAATAGTGAGGCAGATACTTGTGCAAGAGATGAAATAATGATCCCCGCAAATACTAAGATATAGTGCCACTTATAATTTGAAAAGATGTATGCCATGAGGCGTTTTAAAACTTTAAAATCTAATTTTTTACCATCTGTTCCAACGTTTCTTGGTCTTTGACTCATGCATCATCACCTCTTTTCTGTGTTTCATAGACATCTTGATATAGTTTGTTAGATTTTAATAATGTTTCATGTGTACCAATACCTGTAATATGACCTTCATCCATCACAATAATACGGTCTGCATCTTCAATGGATGAGATACGTTGTGAAATGATGAGTTTGGTAATATCAGGTCTTGTGGTTTTTAATGCTTCTCTGATTTTTTGGTCTGTACTTGTATCAACGGCACTGGTGCTGTCATCAAGGATTAAAACTTTAGGATTTTTGAGTAAGGCTCTGGCGATGGTCATACGCTGTTTTTGACCCCCTGAGAAGTTTGCGCCACCTTGTTCGACAATGTCATCATATTTCATAGGAAGATTTTCAATAAAGTCATCAGCACTGGCAAGTTGCGCAGCTTCTTTGACTTCTTCAAGTGTGGCATTTTCATTTCCCCATCTTAAGTTTTCAATGACGGTTCCTGAGAATAAGACATTTTTTTGAAGGACCATCGCAACACCATCACGCAGTGTTTCAAGATCATAATCTCTAACATCAACCCCACCCACTTTAACAGATCCTTCTGAGACATCATAAAGTCGTGCAATAAGACTGGTAAGGGTCGTTTTGGAGGAACCGGTAGATCCGATGATCCCAATGGTTTCACCGGATTCAATTTTTAAATTAACATCATTTAAGACGTATTTGTCTTTGCCTTCATAATATCCAAACGAGACATGGTCAAATTCAATGGAACCATCTTTAATTTCAGTAATAGCATTATTTGGATTTGTGATTGAAGGTTCTTCATCTAAGACTTCAACAATTCTTTCAGCCGATGCAACAGACATACTGAGCATGACGAAAATCATTGAAAGCATCATCAGACTCATTAAAATATTAAATGTATAAGTAAACATACTCATAAGTTCACCAGTAGTCATATTCCCCACAACCACAAATTGTGCCCCAAACCAGCTCAAAGCTAAAATGGATGCATACATGGTAAACTGCATGAGTGGTGCGTTGAAGACGAGATAGTTTTCAGCCCTTCTGAATGTTTTTCTCAGAGCACTTGCGGCACCATAAAATTTTTCTTTTTCATCTTCTTCTTTAACATATGCTTTTACAACACGAATGTTAGATATGTTCTCTTGAATACTTGCGTTCATGTCATCATACTTTTTGAAACCTTCTGTAAAGATGGGTGTTACTTTTCGTATTAAAAAAGTTAATACAATTGATAAAAAGAGTGCTGCAATAAGAAAAATCATAGCCAAACGATGATTAATGTAGAATGTCATAAACATCGCAACAATCAGCATTAAAGGCGCTCTAACAAGCATTCTTAAAGACATTTGGTATGAGTTTTGAACGTTTGTGGCATCGGTCATCATTCTGGTCACAAGACCTGATGTGGAAAACTTATCCATGTTCGCAAAAGAGAATGTTTGAACCTTTTCAAACATAGCCCTTCTCAGGTTTTTCACAAAGCCTGATGAAGCATAAGCCGCAAAATGGCCGCTTAAAAAACCAAATAATAAAGATAAAAGGGCCATCAATAACATCAAACCACCATATGTAAATACAGCTTTTAAGTCACCTTTAAAAACCCCTTTATCAATAATAAATCCCATAAAAAAAGGAAGCATCAATTCCATCACGACTTCTCCAACCATAAATAATGGTGCCAGAAGTGATGCTGTTTTATATTCTTTTACTTCTACAAGTAATTTTTTAATCATACAATCATCCTCACTTTATATTTTCTTTCAGTTGATCCAGAACATTAAAGAAAGTTTCTAAATCTTCTTCACTGATATTTTTTCTTAATAACTTCTCTAAACTTACAATATATTGATCCATCTCATCAATGAACTCTAAGGTTTTGGGCATCAGATTAATTTCCTTTAAGCGTGCATCATGAGTTGCACGTAATCTTTTGATATGACCATCGCGCTCTAAAACATTGAGCATTTCTGTCGCCGTGGATCTTCGAATACTTAAATACTCTTCAATATCCTTTTGGTATACAGGTGCATCTTGTTTGTTCAAAAATAAAAGAATTCTTATTTGACCATGGGTCAGATCTAAAGAATCTCTTGTTTTATCTTTTTCTATACGATGTTTAATTAATTGTTGTGTTTCTCGAAGTTCAAGTCCAATACGTCTTGACATAAAAAAACCCCCAAACTGTTAGGTACCTAACTATATTACGCTTGAAAGTCATTTTTGTCAAATCTATTGCATTAAAAAAGAGAAGCAGATGCCTCCCTTCTTCAGTTGTTTATAACCCTTACGCCACAACAAGTTTTTAAGTATTGATTTGCATAAAGACACAGATAACCCCAACAAATCACTATCAATAACATATAAATTATAAAGCTTATCCTTAACATCCTTTAACATTTTTTCTAAAAAAGAGTTCAATACTTTGGGAAATTAAATTTCTATTTCTGTAAGAATGTTTGCTTTATCAACCGCAGTTTGTAAAGCATGGATTTTTTCTACTGTTTCTAGATGTAAGCTTTGTGCTTTTTTCACATCATAAAGATATTCTGTATATTCAATACTGCCATTATACGTTGTTTGTCTTGTTTTTTGTTTATAACTACCCAAGTGTTCAAAACGTTCAGAAAGTGCCGTAAGTTGTGCAATCCGAATGAGTGCATCTGAAATGGTGTAATCTTCAATTCCAACTTTAACTTCTTGGTTTTTCTTATTGATGATGCTTCTGATGTTTAAGATTTCCTTATTTAAGGCTTCAATATCCGCATTCATCTTTTCAAAATCAAAGTCACTGGTTTCTTTATCATTTTCATTTGAATAAATGATATAGTTTGTGTTTGATTCTTCTTGAAGTAAGCTTGATATTTGTTGTTGAAGGAAGTTTACATGCTTCATCGCTTCTTTAATTGTTTTCTTCATTTTCATCACGTCCTTTGAATACATTATACACCAAAACAAAAGAAAAAAGAGGCTCAATGTGTAAGCATGCCTCTTTTTTCATGGAAGTGTGCGTATATATCATAATAAGGAATTATTATGAAAGGGTATGAATACTTCCGGTATTCTTTTATAGTTTATCACGTACAAAGGTTGAACTCACTGTAATAATTTTAGAAAAATTACGAAAAAGCATAGTTAATATAGGTATTTTATACCAAGTTTCAAACTTTCTTTAGAAATTAATGTCTCTTAAAGACTTTTAATAAAAAAAGTTTTATAATGAACCATATTGGGAGGAAATCATGAATAAACTAACAAAGTGGATCATCGGGATCTCAAGTATTGTCATCCTTGGTATCATTGCTTTTGTAGCCCACAAAGATCTCACAACAGAAATAATACTAAACGGACCTGAATTAATAGAAGTTGAACATGGTGAAACATATGAAGATCAAGGCGCAAGCGTCATGTATCTTGATAAAGAAGTTGCACTTTTAACATCAAATGATGTTAATACAAATTCTTTAAAAGAAGAAGTTTTAACCTATGAATACAAATGGCTCTTTAAAACACATACGGCGATGCGTACTGTTAAGATCATTGACACCAAGGCCCCTTCTTTAACACTTCTTGGAAAAGAAAAAATTGAACTGACCTTAGGTGATAACTTTGTGGAACCAGGATTTGAAGCACTGGATAATGTGGATGGTGATTTAACCGAGAAAGTCAGTGTTGAAAGTAACTTAGACTTAGATGCAGTGGGTGAATATACTTTATCGTATCTTGTTGAAGATACATCAGGCAATACCACCTCCCTTAAAAGAGTGGTCAATATCGTGGCACCACCAGAACCTGAACCAACAGCTGCCAACCCAACCACAAGTCAAAAAGGTGTCATATATCTCACCTTTGATGATGGGTCTCATGCCACAAGAACCGATGCTGTTTTAGACATCTTAAAAAGAGAAGACATAAAAGCCACATTCTTTGTGACTGGAAAAGGTCCTGATGCACCGATTAAAAGAATTTATAACGAAGGACATACCATTGGCCTTCATACCTACACCCATGATTACGCAAAACTTTATGCATCTGTAGAAGCTTACTATGATGATTTAAATAAAGTCAGTGATTATGTAGAAAATATCACAGGACATAAATCAATGTTGATTCGTTTTCCAGGGGGGACTTCAAATACCATCAGTCGAAATTATAGTCCCGGTATCATGAGTACTTTGGTGAAAGATGTGACCAATAAGGGTTATGTCTATCATGACTGGAACGTTGACTCCATGGATGCCAGTGGTAATGTAGGATCACAAAAGGTCATCTCAAGTACCATTGAGGGTCTTTCAAAAAATAGACCCAATATCGTTTTAATGCATGATATCCACCAACATACGGTGGATGCCCTTCCAGCAATCATTCAATACGGTAAAAATAATGGCTATACATTTAAAGCCATCACCATGGAGACAAAACCTGTTCAACATGGTGTTCATAACTAAAAAGGATTCACATGACGTAAATCCTTTTTTAATATGTCTATAATAAATTCTCAAAGGGTTTCACAAAGAAAGAAACGATTTTATAAAGGAATCTTTTCATAAAGGGTGCTTGAAGTTCTGGAATATTTGGATTTTCTTTATAAGTACCATCCTTATCCACCAGTAAACTATGATCTGTATAGTTAAAGATATTCAAACCAAACTTAGCGACTGCTTCTTCACTGTGAATCACAACCATCGACTCAGTACTTAAAAAAGCACTTCTTGGATCAAGATTAAACGAGCCAATGGCCACCAGTTCTTTGTCATACACAAAGGCTTTTGAGTGCAGTGAATCTTTAGATTGAAGTTCTAAAATATC
>CAYSBB010000005.1:28010-31389 GCA_964429205.1 uncultured Erysipelothrix sp. | reverse complement strand
AAAGCTTCGATAGAGTCAAAGAAATGAATCTTATCGAAGTTTTCTTTTGACATAAAATTTTGTGATAAGGCATGTTCAAGATACAACTTGATCCCATCATAAATGCCATCAATATTCACAAAACAATAAGGTTTTTGGTGGACACCGATTTGATTCCAGGTAATGACTTCAAAGATCTCTTCCATGGTGCCACAACCCCCTGGCATGGCGATGAACACATCAGCCAGTTCTTGAAGCTTCATTTTACGTTCATGCATATCTGATACAAGATAGACTTCAGTGAGGTGTTCATGAATGATTTCTTTTTCACTGAGTATCTTAGGCATCACACCGATAACTTTTGCGCCATGTTCTAAAGCGGTATTGGCTAAGATACCCATGGTACCTACTTTTGCGCCACCATATACAAGAGTATGATTACGTTTTGCGATTTCTTGAGCGAGTTTGATGACTGAGGTTTCGTAAATTTCTTTTTGTGCGTTTCTTGAACCTAAAAATACGGTGATGTTCATAATGTCTCCCTACCATTTCTAAAAAATATTATAGCATAAGTATAATGAGAACTTACAAATAGATAAATGTGAATATACGCCGTTTGAGTGTGAATTAGTGTATAATGGTAGTTACAGTATAAGGATGTGTGATGATGAACTTTGAAGATAATGACAAAATAAAAATAAAATTACAGCGCCATAAATGGCCTGATGAAATAGAACAAGAAAAGAAGAAAAAAAGAAGATATATTACAAGTAGTATTATTATTGTACTTGTGTTTGCGGTTGGATGGACTTTTGGATCTGTATTTTATAGTCCCATGAATCCCATTCAAGATTCAAACATCGCGCGTTTTGAGCGTGTTTACGACACTTTATTATCGGATTGGTACTTTAAACAAGACATGAATGATCCTGCATCAGAAATGATTGAGAATGCGATTAAAGGGATGATTGAAAAAAATGGTGACAATCACACCTCGTATATGACGGAAGAAGAATCACAACAATTTATTGATTCAATTGATATGTCCTTTGTGGGCATTGGTGTACAATACCAACCCGCTGACAGTTTAATTACCCGTGTCTTTAAAAATTCACCTGCAGAAAAAGCAGGCATTTTAGCAGGTGATATCATGGTGACTGTGGATGATCTTGTGATCAGTGATTTGGATGAAGATGATGATTTAAAAAACTATATCCTTGGAGAAAAGGGTAGTATCGTCAAGATTGGTGTTGATCGCCAAGGAGAAACCAAGGTATTTGATGTTGAGCGTGATACGGTCAATGCTTTAACTTGGGGTGAAATGATTGATGATAAAACAGGTTATATTGAAATTACATCCTTTGGTTCAGCACTGGGAGAAGCTACTGCGCTTTATTTAGAAAGCTTTAAAGGACAAGGCGCAGAAAACCTCATCGTTGATTTACGTGATAATGGTGGTGGATATTTAGAAGCCATCAACAACATCTCACAACTTTTCTTTGAAGCAGATACCACCATTTACTTTGAAAAATTCACATCGGGTAAAGAAACAGAATACAAAGTGAAAAAGAGTACCATTGAACCTTATAAATACAACAATATTGTGGTACTGATTAATGAAAACTCAGCCAGTGCATCTGAAGTCTTTGCGCTTGCACTTAGAGATAATTTAGGCGCAAGTATTGTCGGAACCAGAAGTTTTGGTAAAGGGACAGTCCAAAGACAATCTCAAGATGGTGTGGATAACTCCTATCTCAAATATACTTTTGCGAAATGGTATTCACCCTTAAAAGAGAATATCCATGAATCTGGGATTGAACCTGATTATGAAGTAAAACTTGATGATATCTTTTATGAAACCTATACTGAACTTGAAACACCCATACCTAATTATGATGTGGTTGATGAGGCTGTGGGATATGTTCAAAAAGCTTTGAAATTTTTAGGATATCATACTGGACGTACTGACAGTTATTATGATGTGCACACAAAAGATGCCTTACATAAATATAAACAAGACAAAGGACTCAGTGTTAATGATTTGATTGATCATGAAGTTGTATTAAACATTCACAGTGCCGTGGTCAATGCATGGTCAACCAATAAAAAAGAACATGACTCACAATTTAAAAAAGCATTAGAGGTGATTCAACTTGAGCCATAAATTCCAATTGGTATCACAATTTGAACCAAAAGGAGACCAAATTAAAGCCATTCAACAACTGAGTGATGGGGTTGAAAAAGGCAAGAAACAACAAGTACTTTTAGGTGCCACAGGAACGGGGAAAACTTTTACTGTTTCTCAGGTTATCGCGAAACTTAACCGACCAACCTTGGTGTTTGTGCATAATAAAACACTGGCAGGACAACTGTACTCAGAATTTAAAGAATTCTTTCCACATAATCGCGTAGAATACTTTGTGTCTAACTTCGATTACTATCAACCAGAAGCTTATCTTCCAGGCAGTGATACGTATATCGAGAAATCTTCAATGATTAATGAAGAGTTAGACATGTTACGTCTTGCGGCGCAAAACTCAATTTTAGAAAGACGCGATACGATCGTGGTTGCGTCTGTTGCGAGTATTTATGCGACTTCTGATCCTGCATATTATAAAGCCATGCTTTATACACTACGAGTGGGACAAGAAATCAATCGTGAGACACTCTTAAGAGATTTGGTTTCCAGACAATATACAAGAAATGACATGGAGCAATCCCGTGGTACTTTCAGAGTGCGCGGAGATAGTATTGAAATTGTACCCGGACACTCAGATGATAACGTCATTCGTATTGAGTTTTTTGGGGATGAATTAGAACGTATTGTAGAGTTAGACCGTATTACAGGTCATAAAAAAGAAGCCTATATGGTTTATCACTTATTCCCAGCCAATGAATATGCCCGTGATATTGAACACATTAGAAAAGCATGCGTAAACATTGAAGCAGAAATGCATGAGCGTCTTGATTATTTCCACAGAGAAAATAAACTCGTAGAAGAACAACGTTTACGTCAGCGTACAGAACATGATTTAGAATCACTCAGAGAATTTGGAATTTGTTCGGGGATTGAAAACTACTCGATGCACATTGATGGTAGAAGCCCTACACAACGCCCCTTTACACTATTTGATTATTTCCCAGATGATTTTCTATTCATTGTGGATGAATCCCATGCTTCCTTACCACAAGTAAGGGGAATGTATAATGGGGATCAAAGCCGTAAAAGGACTTTGGTTGAATTTGGATTTAGACTTCCCAGTGCCATGAATAACAGACCCATGACCTTTGAAGAGTTTGAATCAGTACAAAACCAAACAATTTATGTTTCAGCAACACCGGGTGATTATGAACTGGAACAAGTGAATCACGAAATTGTCGAACAAATCATCCGTCCAAC
>CAYSBB010000005.1:26393-27910 GCA_964429205.1 uncultured Erysipelothrix sp. | reverse complement strand
AACATGGCATCACACCCAAAACAATCATTAAAGAAATTCGTGATGTTATTTCGGGTAAAGAAACTGCAGCCCTTACCAAAAAAATCAGAACATCCAAGAAATCCAGTAAGAAAGATGTTGAGGAAGTCGTCGCAAGACTCGATAAAGAAATGCGCGAAGCCGCCGCTTTACTTGATTTTGAACGTGCAGCACAATTGCGTGATATTCTTTTAGAAATTAAGGCTGAACAAGGTATTTAATTGATGCTTTAAAACTCAAGTTTTTGACTTGAGTTTTTTAGTATGTGGATGCATGAAAAAAATAATCTGTGAAGTTGTTGAAAATTAAAAAAAGTTCACAAAATCTTAATTTATGAATACCGTAAAACCCTAATTATAAGGGGCGTTAAACAGGTATTTTGACAGTCTAAACAACTTCGCAACAAACTTATGAAAATAATACTGAAACAAGACCCATACTTTCCCATTTTTAATTGACAAGGGGCATGGCGCACTATATAATTGAAGTAGGATCGATCCACACTTTTAACAAAATTGTATGAGACATTACAACGTAGTTATTAGTGTGGATTTTTTTCATTTAAAACGATAAAAGGGGTGCCATATGTCTGATTTAAGAGTCAATTTGCTGGATGAAATCACAAAGTTTAATAAGGGATTGCATCATGAAGCTTATAAATTTTTGGGGAATCATTTTAGCGTAGAGGATGGAAAAGAGGGGTACCGTTTTACAGTGTGGGCCCCTCGCGCAAAAAATGTCTATTTAATGGGGGATTTCAATAATTGGGAAAATGAAAGACTGGAGCCTGTTTATGAAAGTGGCGTATGGTCTGTTTTCCGTCAAGAAGTTTATCCAAACCAAAGATATAAATACAATATAGAAGGTCAAAATGGTGAATTCAATGCAAAGATTGATCCATTTTCCAACCAATACGAAGTGCCACCAAAAGATGCCTCAGTTGTAACTCAAGTGACACCTTTTCAATGGGAAGATCATGATTACTTAGAATCCAGAAAAAACAAAGACATCAAAACATCACCCATCAATATTTATGAAGTTCATAAAAGTTCATGGCGAAAGCATTTAGATGGTTCTGAATATAGTTTTGATGATTTGATTGAACATTTAATTCCTTATGTTAAAGACATGGGTTATACGCATATTGAACTGATGCCTGTGATGGAACATCCACTTGAAGCATCATGGGGATATCAAATTACAGGATACTTTGCGGTTGCGGGTCGCTTTGGCGATGCACTGGGTCTCAAACGCTTTGTGAATGCGGCGCATAAACATAATATTGGTATTCTTCTAGATTGGGTACCAGGACACTTCTGTCAAAACATTGAAGCTTTGGCACAGTATGATGGTTCACCAACCTTTGAATATGAAAATCCAATTCGTGGTGTGAATAAACGTTGGGGCGCATTGAATTTTGATTTGGGTAAAACACAAGTTCAAAGTTTCTTAAATTCTAGTTTGATGTATTGGCTCCAAGAGTTTCATGTTGATGGGGT
>CAYSBB010000005.1:0-26293 GCA_964429205.1 uncultured Erysipelothrix sp. | reverse complement strand
TTCTTTGAAATGGATCCATTATACCGACACAGTCAATTTAATTTAGTCACATTTATCTTTGTCTATATGCACCATGAAAACTATATCTTACCACTGTCGCATGATGAGGTGGTTCATGGAAAAGGATCACTTTTGGGCAAGATGCCCGGTGATCGTTATAACCAGTTTGCACAACTTAAAGTACTCTACACACTCATGCAAGCATTGCCTGGTGGTAGTTTGAACTTTATGGGTAACGAACTGGGACAATTTCTAGAATGGCGTTTTTATTCAGAATTAGAGTGGAAAGATTTATCCTTTGAATTTAACAGAGAATATCATCACTTTGTAAAAACGATCAATCATATATTGTTGGAAACACCTGCATTTTACGAACAGAGTTTTGATCCAAAAGGGATTGAAGTGTTATATGCAGATGAAAAAGAAACGACTTTGGTCATTGAAAGAAAGGGGAAAGATGCAAGTATTTGGGTTGTATTGAATTTTGTGCCTGTGGAAAGACAAAATTTCTCCATTGAGGTTGACGAAGGTGTATATGAGTGTTTTGTGAATTCTGAAATGCAAGAATATGGCGGCGTTTGGACACAAAATATAGAAGAGATGAAAACAGAGGATAACAAGATATCCTTTACGCTACCCGCTTACGGTGCGTTACTTATTAGAAAGAGAGGTTAAGTGAAATGAAGAAAGAAATGATAGCAATGCTCTTAGCAGGAGGACAGGGGACACGTCTTGGGAAACTGACGAAAGAAACCGCAAAACCCGCTGTTCCTTTTGGAGGAAGATATCGTATTATCGACTTTGCGCTTAGCAATTGCTTTAACTCAAAAGTTTATGAAGTAGGTGTGGTAACACAATACCAACCTTTAGAATTGAATTCACATATCGGTAATGGAAGTCCTTGGGGGTTAAATCGACGTGATGATGGTGTCAAGATTTTACAACCTTACTCAAGTGCAGAAGGCAACAAGTGGTTCCAAGGAACTGCCAATGCAATTTATCAAAATATTGATTATATTGAAAGTCAAAATCCAGAATATGTCTTAATTTTATCAGGTGACCACATCTATAAAATGGACTATTCAAAAATGCTTGATTTCCATAAAGAAAAAGATGCAGAACTTACTGTAGCGGTTTTAAATGTGCCAATTGAAGAGGCAAGCCGTTTTGGAATTATGGAAACAGATGCAGAAGATCGTATTGTTGAATTTTACGAAAAACCTGCAAACCCAGTCAGTACATTGGCTTCAATGGGGATTTATATATTTAATTGGAAAAAATTAAAACAAGTTTTAATTGATGACTCTAAAAAAGAAGGGACCATGATGGACTTTGGTAAACACGTTATTCCTTCTTATCTTGAAAACGGTAAAGGTGTTTATGCCTACAGTTATGAAGGGTACTGGAAAGATGTTGGTACCATTGATAGCTTGTGGGAAACAAGTATGGAATTTTTAGATCCAGAATTTGAACTGAATGTTTATGATGATGCATGGCGTATTTATACACGTTACCAAGCATCACCACCACAATATTTAAAAGAAAATGCAAGCGTTAAAAATGCCATGATTGTGGATGGCTGTATTATCGATGGAACCATCGAAAATAGCGTTTTATCTCAAGAAGTAAAAGTTAATACCAATGCACGCGTCAAAAATTCAGTCATTATGGCCAACGTAGAGATTGAGGAAGATGCAGTCGTAGAATATGCGATTGTTGGTGAACATGCACGCATTAAAAAAGGTGCAAAAGTCATTGGAAGCGAAGATAATATTTTAGTTGTTGGCTATGCGGAGGTAATCGAAAATGAAGAGCAATAAAATCAGTGCAATCATTAATTTATCAAACGACAAAGAAGCCATGTATCCGCTCACACAGCACAGACCCATTGCGGCACTGCCTTTTAGTGGAAGATATCGTATTGTGGATTTCCTTCTTTCTAGCACAAGGTATGCAAACATTGAATCTGTGGCCATGTTTATCAGTGGCAGTGGTCGTTCTATTTATGACCATGTGAGAAGTGGTTCTGAGTGGGATTTAAACTCATCGATTCGTGGTGGTTTATTTACTTTCTCCCAACAAAATTGGAAAAGACATTATTATTTAACCCATGAAGTGGGCCGAGATTTCTTTGAAGACTCAAGAATTTTCCTTCATAAATCAAAAGATGATTTTGTGATCGTGATGGGTGGCGAAGTTATTCATAACTTAGACATCAATGACCTCAGTGAAAAGCACGTTGAAATGGGTGGCGATATTACATTAGCTTATACAATAAAAGATACAAATCATGTGGGCTTCCAAGTAGAAGGCGACCGTATTGTAGGAATTGATGAAGAAGACGGATTTAAAGCCATGAATATGGATGTATATTTCATGCGTATTGATACACTTTATGAAATCTTTGATAAAGCGGTTGAAGATGGCGCCTATGATGACATTATGAAAGTCATCCAGCATTACCTCAAAGACTATGAGCTTCGTGCTTATGAGTACCGTGGTTATGCTGCGAAAATTACCAATGCGCAAGAATTCTTTGAAGTCAATATGGCCATGCTTACAGAAGAAAACTATGAGAAACTCTTCCATTCAGAAGTGCCCATCATTACACGTGCTCGCAGTGGCCCTCCTGCATACTATGCTGAAGAAGCTGTGGTGAAAAACTCACAAGTCGCCACGGGGTCAAGAATTTGTGGTACCGTTGAAAATTCACTGATCTTTAGAAAAGTGAATGTGGATAAAAACGCAACCATTAAAAATTCAATCATCATGACCGGTGCTAAAGTTGGATCAGATGTTCATTTAGAATATGTCATGCTTGATAAAGATGTCACAATTCATGATGGTGTGACTTTAAAAGGCACAAAAGATAAAGCATTAATTATTGAAAAAGGTACAGTGGTACGAAAGGATGATGATGTGTGAAAGTCCTCTTTGTAGCAGGTGAAAGTGTTCCGTTTATCAAAACAGGGGGTCTTGCCGATGTGGTGGGTTCCTTACCTTTTGAACTCAAAAAAGAAGGTGTTGATGTAAGGGTCGTACTGCCTTTATACAAAGACATTCCTGAAAAGTTTAAAAACCAAATGGAAGATGTCACAAACTTTGATGTCTATATGGGTTGGAAAACTGTTTACTGTGGGATTAAAACCCTAACCAATCAAGGGATTCAATATTATTTCGTGGATAACTTAGAATTCTTCGGTCGTGATGGCTGTTATGGTTATTGGGATGATGGCGAACGTTTTGCGTTTTTCTCAATGGCTGCCATTGAAATGATGGAACGTGTTGATTTTATTCCAAATATAATCCATGTCCATGATTGGCATACAGCCATGATTCCAATGTTATTGGTTCATAAGTATAACTGGATTGATGATTATAAAGACATTCGAAAAGTCTTAACCATTCATAATTTAAGATTCCAAGGTGTCTATAATCCAATTGTTCTTGAGAGTTTATTTGGCCTAGATTACACATCGTATGTGGATCATGGTGTGAAATACTACAACTCAATAAACTATCTCAAAGGTGGTATCAATTATGCTGATGTCATCACAACCGTTTCTCCCAGCTATGCTGATGAGATTCAAACACCTGAATTTGGTGAAACACTAGAAGGTGTACTGCGTTATAATGCGTGGAAGATTTATGGTATTTTAAATGGGATTGATACAAAGATTTACAATCCAAAAACAGATCCATTCATTGAAGACAATTATGGCGTCAATGGTTATGAGAAAAAAATGCTCACCAAAGAAAAACTCCAAGCATCACTGGGTTTACCCGTCAATAGAGACATTCCATTGATTGCGTCTGTTTCAAGATTGACCGACCAAAAGGGATTCCACTTGGTCAATGAAGTACTCAATGACTTCTTAAACGAAGATGTACAAGTGGTCATCTTGGGAACAGGGGATGAAAACTATGAGCACAGCTTCAGATACTTTGCGCAAGAACATCCTGATAAGATGGTTGCGCTCATTGAATTTGATGTTGAAAAAGCACAAAAACTCTATGCAGGTAGTGACTTATTCCTCATGCCTTCAGCGTTTGAGCCTTGTGGTTTATCTCAAATGATTTCACTACGTTATGGTAGTGTGCCCATTGTGCACGAAACAGGTGGCTTAAAAGACAGTGTAAAACCATTCAATCGCTTTGAAAATAAAGGGACTGGCTTTACATTCTCAGATTTTAGAAGTTCAGTTCTTTACGATAAGATGATTGAAGCCATTCGTTTATTCCATGATGAACGTGATGCCTTTAAGCGTCTTGCAAGAAGAGGCATGCGAGAAGATTTCTCTTGGAATGCTTCTGTGGTTGAATATATTAAAGTTTATAAAGAATTATTAGAAGAATAACCCTGAACTTTCAGGGTTTTCTTTCTGTTCATCCCAAGACAAAATGCTTCTGAATCGTGATATAATAAAAGATATTGGAGGCAATATGGAAAAAAATAAAATTATCATTAAAGGTGCTAAAGAGAATAACCTAAAGAACATAGATATAGAATTACCCCGTGAAAAACTCATCATTATGACCGGGTTATCTGGTTCTGGAAAAACTTCTTTAGCTTTCGATACAATCTATGCTGAGGGACAAAGACGTTATGTGGAATCTCTCAGTGCTTATGCACGTCAATTTTTAGGCAATATGGAAAAACCAGATGTTGAACTGATTGAAGGTTTATCCCCATCAATTGCGATTGACCAAAAAACAACCAGTAATAATCCCCGCTCAACTGTTGGGACCGTTACAGAAATTTATGACTACCTGCGTTTACTTTATGCCCGTGTGGGTGTTCCTTATTGTCCAATTCACCATGTAGAAATTACTTCCCAATCCATCAAACAAATCGTCAGTCAAATTATGGACTACGAAGATGGCAGTCGCCTTGAAATTATGGCTCCCATTGTTAAGGGTCAAAAAGGGGCACACCAAGATTTAATTCACAACCTCATCAAAGAAGGTTTTATCAGAGCCTATATTGATGGTGAGTTGGTCATGTTAGAAGACGTTACGAGACTAGAACGTACTAAAAAACACGACATTTCTGTTGTGGTAGATAGAATTGTTAAAAAAGAAGACAGTCAATTTAGAATTACAGACTCAGTAGAAGTTGCGCTGAAGTTAAGTGATGGTATTTTAGAAGTTAAAGTGAAAGATGACATCAGAATTTTCTCAAATAAATTCGCATGTCCTTATTGTGGCTTCAGTATTCCATCGATTGAACCCAGACTCTTCTCATTCAACGCCCCCATCGGTGCATGTCATACATGTAATGGGCTTGGCTTTACACAAGCAGTCGATGTGGATCTATTGATCCCTGATTTCAGTTTAAGTATCGCACAAGGTGGGATTCGTTATTATAAGAACATTGTGAATACACAAAACATAGAATGGCAAACATTCGCCAGACTCTTAGAATTTGCGAAAGTGGATGTGGATACACCGCTAGATAAAATCACAAAGAAACAATTAGATATTATTTTATATGGTTCTATAAAACCGATTAGATATGACATCCATACACGTTCTGGCAATGTGATGCGTAAAAATGAACCGATTGAAGGGATCGCAAGTCTGATTGAAAGACGTCATATGGAAACCTCTTCCTCAAGAAAACAAGATTGGTATGCAACATACCTTTCAGAATCAACGTGTAAAACATGTCACGGATCACGTCTTAATGAACATGCCTTGGCTGTTTATGTTGGAGAAAGAAACTTACCTGAATTTACAGAACTCTCAATTGAGAAAGCACTGGCATATGTTCAAAGTTTAGAATTAGATCCCATGAAACGAGAAATCGCAAAACTTGTGATTCAAGAAATTGAAAACAGACTCTCTTTCTTAGAAAATGTAGGATTAGATTATCTAACTTTAGATCGTATTGCGGGAAGCTTATCAGGTGGTGAAGCGCAAAGAATTCGTCTTGCGACACAAATTGGGTCGCGCTTAACGGGTGTGCTTTATGTGCTGGATGAACCATCCATTGGTTTACACCAACGCGATAACGCACGGCTCATTCAAACACTTAAAGACATGCGTGATTTGGGCAATACCTTAATCGTGGTTGAGCACGATGAAGAAACCATGATGGAAAGTGACTGGATCGTAGATATTGGCCCAGGGGCTGGTGAACATGGTGGAGAAGTTATTGTGTCAGGTCCCTTAGAAGAAGTCTTGGCTTGTGATGCATCCATTACAGGACGCTACTTAAGTGGTAAAGAGAAAATTGAAATTCCAACAACACGCCGAAAAGGCAATGGTAAAGTCATTGAAGTTGTGGGTGCGAAAGAAAACAACTTAAAAAATATTAATGTGAAATTCCCACTGAACCAATTCATCAGTGTGACGGGTGTGAGTGGTAGTGGTAAATCAACCTTAGTCAACGAAGTCCTCAGTAAGAAAATGTATCAATTCTTAGGACGTCAACGTATTAAACCGGGGAAACACAAAGAAATTAAAGGTTTGGAACATATTGATAAACTGATTACCATTGACCAAAACCCCATTGGTCGTACGCCACGTTCAAACCCTGCAACCTATACGGGTGTCTTTGATGATATTCGTGATCTATTTGCGAAAACACCAGAAGCGAAAATGCGTGGTTATGATAAGGGACGATTCTCCTTTAATGTTAAGGGTGGAAGATGTGAAGTATGTAATGGAGATGGTGTAAAACGTATCTCAATGCACTTCTTACCCGATGTTTATGTGAAATGTTCAGAATGTCAGGGAAAACGTTATAATGATGAAACCCTTGAAGTCCACTATAAAGAGAAAAACATCTTTGATGTACTGGATATGAGTATTGATGAAGCTTTTGAATTCTTCAGTGCCATTCCTAAAATTAAAAAGGGGCTTCAAACACTGATGGATGTGGGACTGGGTTATATTAAACTGGGACAAAGTGCTACAACACTCTCAGGTGGTGAAGCACAACGCGTGAAATTGGCCAGTGAACTTCAAAGACCTGCAACAGGAAAAACCTTGTTTGTGCTGGATGAGCCCACCACGGGACTTCATGCACATGATGTGAAGAAACTCATTGCGGTACTCAATACCATTGTGGACAATGGAGATACTGTAGTGGTGATTGAACATAATCTTGATGTGATTAAATCCAGTGACATGATTATAGACTTAGGACCTGAAGGGGGAGAACGTGGTGGCCAAGTGGTCGTGACGGGAACGCCTGAAAAAGTAGCTAAAAATGAAACCAGCCATACAGGTCGCTATCTTAGAAAAATTCTTTAGGAGGAAATGATGGAACGTAAAACACTCAAAGTAAAAGCAATTAAAGAGCATTTTAATTTTAAACAAGTGGTAGGGGATGAGAAATCCTTAGACCGTTTTGTTTTGGTGCCAAATATTTCACGTCCTGGTCTTGAACTTTCTGGTTTTTTAGACCATGTGGAAAAGAAAAGAATTCTACTGATTGGAAATAAAGAATCTGCTTATCTTGATACTTTGGATAATGAAGCTTATTTAGAAGAACGTTTTGATTTTCTAACGGATGATTTAACACCGATGTGTCTTGTGACAGATGGCAATAAACCACATCCAAGTTTGTTGAAAGTTGCCAAAGAAAAGAACTTCCCAGTATTTGTGAGTGACTTGAGAACTTCAGAAGTGATGGTTGATATCATTACTTATCTTGATGAAGCATTAGCTCCCACAACCAATGTTCATGGGGTTTTAATGAACGTCTTTGGAAAAGGTGTCTTAATTATTGGTGAAAGTGGTATGGGTAAAAGTGAGGTTGCTTTAGAACTTATTCTGAAAGGCCACTCTTTAATTGCGGATGATCGTGTGGATGTATCCCGCGTAAAAGAGCGTTTGGTAGGGACAGCACCGGATCTGATTAAAGGAATGTTAGAGATTCGTGGTATTGGTATTATTGATGTCAGTCAAATGTTTGGGGTCCGTGCGTTTTTAGAGTCAGAAGAAATTGACTTTGTAATTGAGTTTGAAAAGTGGGATGATAATAATGAATATCTTCGCGCTGGTGTTGAAGAACAACTTTACTACGAAACACTGGGTACCAAGATTCCAAGATTTGTATTCCCTGTAAAGGAAGGGCGAAACTTGGCTGTTCTGGTAGAAAGTGGCGTGCGTGATTTCATGTTGAAACAAAGGGGTATTGATACCGCTAAAATCTTTGATCAACGTGTCATGCAGTATATTCTAGATAAAAACGAGGGATTAGAAAATGATTGAAATATTTCCTGATATGCAAAACTTTATAAAAATTGGGCCTGTTGCGATTACATGGTATGCAATTTTTATCGTGAGTGGTGCATATATTGCTTATTATTTGAGTTTAAAAAATTTAAAGAAAATGGGATTCAGTGTTGATGATGTCGACACCCTTTTCTTTGGTGCATTAATTTTTGGAATTGCGGGCGCAAGACTTTATTATGTCCTGTTCTTTGATTTAGGGCATTACCTCAGCAACCCCATGAGTATTCTTAATTTTAGAGAAGGTGGCTTGGCCATTCATGGTGGTTTGATTGCCGGTGTGGGTTATGGTTATTGGTTTGCGAAAAAACGCGGCCTTAACTTTATGCACTGGGCCGATGCCATTGTACCCAATATTCTGATTGCACAAGCATTGGGTCGTTGGGGAAACTTTATGAACCAAGAAGCATTTGGTGGTGTGGTAACTGAAGCACACTTTAGATTCTTGCCTGAATTTATTAAAAACCATATGTTTATTAATGGAGCATATCGTGCACCAACATTTCTTTATGAGAGTGTTTTAAATATTGTAGGATGGATTCTCATTACACAATTTTTAAAGAAATCCAAAAAATTAAAACGTGGTGATTTAACCTTTTCATATTTAATTTGGTATGGTGCCATTCGTTTCATTATTGAAGGCATGCGTACAGACGCTTTACCTTTAAACCTTGGATTTGTGGAACTCAGGGTTGCACAAGTTGTTTCAATTCTATTTGTGATTGTGGGACTTCTTGGTTTTTATGGTAAGTTTAGACGTTTCTATCCAAGTCCAAAACCAGTCTTAATCTTTGATTTTGATGGTACAGTTATGGACACACAAGCTTTAATTTTAGAGACATTCAGACGCGTGTTTGAAAATCATAAACCTGACTATACATTAACCGAAGAAGATTATTATTCCTTTTTAGGACCCACACTGTATGATAGCTTTGCGAGATATTTCGATATTTCTGAAGTGGATGCGTTGGTTGCAGAATATCGTGAGATTAACTTAGAGCTTCATGATCAATATGTTAAACCGATGGATCATGTGGTTGAAGTGTTGGAAGATTTAAAAGCACAAGGATACACTATGAGTATTGTATCCAGTAAGCTTCAAGCACCCATTCTTTATGCTTTAGAACTCACAAACATGTCTCATTTATTTGAAGTGGTTTGGGGTATGGATAACTATGAAAAAATTAAACCTGATCCAGATGGTATTATTAGAATTATGAAAGAAAACTTTTATGATCGATCATCCTTTATTTATTTGGGTGATACTGTGACAGATATTGAAGCAGGAAAAAGAGCGGGGGCCTTTACAATTGGCTATGTTTTTGATAAAAATAGAGAACAAGCTTTAATTGACAGTGAGCCCAACGTCTTAATTGATGATTGGCGAGAATTACCAAAAATCTTAGAAGGAGATCACGAATGGACATACAATACGATTTAATTATCATTGGCGGTGGGCCAGCAGGGATGACTGCAGCGATCTATGCAGGACGTGCTGGACTGAATGTTGCGATGATGGAAAAAGAAGCACCTGGAGGTAAGATGATTAAAACAGATATCATCTGTAATTACCCTGGATATAAAGAAGTTGAAGGGGTCACCTTATCCATGAGTATGTTTGAACATACCCAAGCCAGTGAAGCTGAATATCTTTATGGTGATGTGAATCATATTGAAGATAAAGGTGATTATAAAATCATTCATACTGAAGATGGATCAACGTATACAGCCTACGCTGTGATTGCGGCTACAGGAACTGTAGAAAGAACTTTAGGTTTTCCTGAAGATGAACTGTTATTGGGACGTGGTTTATCATATTGTGCAGTGTGTGATGGAGCATTTTTCAAAGAAAAAGAAGTACTCGTCATTGGTGGGGGAAACTCTGCACTTGAAGAAGCTTTATATCTGACACAATTTGCGAGCAAGGTAAAACTTGTGATCAGACGTGATGTCTTTAGAGGCGATATGCTTGCGCAACAACAAGTCCTTAACAATCCGAAAATTGAAATCATTCGTAAACATCTTCCTGAAAGTTATATGATAGGTGAAGATAATAAACTGAAAGGTGTGCGTTTTATCAACCGCGATACAGAGGAACTGGTGGATATTACAGCCGATGGTCTTTTCCCTTATATCGGGGCAGATCCTGCATCTTCTTATCTGAAAGATTTAAATGTGCTTGATGAAGAGGGTCATTTGATTGTGAATGATCGTATGCAGACAAGTGTGCCTGGTATCTTTGGAGCTGGAGATCTTGTTGTGAAACATTTAAGACAAATCGTGACAGCTGCAGGCGATGGTTCTATCGCAGCACAAGAAGCTTTTTATTATATACAAAAACTGAAATCTTCACAAAAATAGTCAGTGAAACCTTAAGGGATCTCTCTTGAGGTTTTTCTTTTATGTGAATCCCACAAGATTTGCATAATTAGCGGGTTTAATTTGGTATAATGTACACAAGAGGTGGCGTATGATATTAAATAAAGTAGTATTGGTCACAGGAATTTCAGGGGCCGGAAAAACAACAGCGATGGCTGTTTTAGAAGATATGGGATATCATTGTATCGATCGTTATCCTGTTTTCTTAATTAATGAATTAATTGAACTCTTACAAAGTAATGAAGAAGATGAACGTCTGAGAAATTTAGCACTTTCAGTGTCTGCACATGACTTTTTTACATTTAAACAAGCATTCGAAAATATGGAGTGTGATTTAACCATTCTATATTTGGATGCGTCTTATGATGCTTTACTTTTACGTTATAAATATAACCGTAGAAGTCATCCTTTACTCATTCAAAAGAAGGCGAATTCTTTAGAAGAAGCCATTGAATTTGAGATTGCATCTTTTTATGAAGTGCGTGAGTATGCAACAATTATTATTGATACATCTCATTTATCAGTGCATGACTTATCAAAGAGAATTCAAGCGGTTTTTTCAATCTCATCTCAAAAAGCTTTGACCATTAGTTTTGTGTCTTTTGGCTTTAGACATGGGGTACCAGGTGATGCGGATATGGTTGTGGATGTACGCTTTTTAGCGAACCCTTATTGGGAAGTATCCCTCAGAGAAAAATCAGGCAATGACCGTGTTGTGTATGACTATGTTTTAGAAGATGATAAAACTCAAGCATTTCTAAAAACATTTATTCCTTACTTGGAATTTGTTTTGGATCAATACACGCATGATAGTAAAAATCACTTAACTGTAGCCATTGGATGTACAGGTGGACAACACCGTTCTGTTTCGCTTGTGAATTGGTTACAACGTCAATATCGGGAAGCGTATCCTGTTTTTATTAACCATCGCGATGTGAAGGGACAAGAAGATGCCTAAGGTTTGTGTTTTGGGGGGCGGAACGGGACAATCAATTATTTTAAAAGGTCTAAAAAATATTGATCATATTGACCTATCAGCCATTGTGACTGTATCAGATGATGGTGGCAGTACAGGAAAATTAAGGTCAGAATTCAACATCCCAGGTATGGGTGATATTCGTGCTGTGATGGTGGCTTTGGCATCAGAAGATTCGATGTTACCAGCTGTCTTGGATTATCGCTTTGATTCCTTAGATTCAAAGTCACTGGGTGGGCATAATTTAGGGAACTTAATCCTCACAGCCCTTACGCAAAAAACAGGAAACTTTATGGAAGCTGTGGGTTATGTCTCCAGTATCCTGAATGTTCGTGGACAAATTATTCCTTCATCACTTCAAAATCTTACCTTAATGGCAAAAATGAGTGATGGTACAATTGTGCGTGGAGAATCTAATATTCCACGTTTTAGTAATAATATTAAAGAAGTTTATTATGAAGAAAAAGTAAAAGCAACACGTGAAGCAGTTTCTGCGATCATGGATTCAGATGTCGTAGTGCTTGGAGTGGGGTCACTTTATACCTCAATTCTTCCCAATGTCATCATTCCAGAGATTAAAGAAGCCCTTCACAAAACAAACGCAAAAATTGTCTATTATTGTAACGTCATGACCCAACCCGGAGAAACAGACGCTTATACCGTAAGAGACCATGTCCAGGCACTTTTAAGCCATATGGACACTGCCATTGACTGGGTAATTGTGGATAACAATACATTTCCACCAGAAGTCATGGCACGTTATTTAGAAAATAAAAGTGAACTTGTGACCTATGATCCAAACTTAAAAGTGGACTATAAAGTTTTAAGACATGATGTGGTCAGTGTTGAGGATGGATTGATTCGTCATGATTCAGATAAAATAAGAGCAAGTTTTGAAAAGGTTTTGGAGCTGATTTAATGTCTTTTAGTAGTGAAGTAAAACATGAAATTTGTACAAGGGACTTAGATGATTTGGCCATAAGGGCACAATTGTCTTCGTTTTTTCACTTGAATGCGACGATGCACATCATCAACAACAAGTGGGAGCTTCAAATTGAAATACTCAATGCGACCATTGCGAAAAGAATGTTTCAATTGGTGAAACATCGTTATGATGCAGAAACAGAACTCACAGTCTTAAAACGTCAAAACTTTAATAAAGGGAATGTCTTTCGTCTAAGGGTTAAAGACAAAGCCATGTTTATTTTGGAAGATTTAGGAATTTATGATTCAGATGGTTTAAGGGCTGTGCCTTTAGATACCATTGTTGTTCAAGAATCTTTTGCGCAAGCGTATCTTGCGGGTGCTTTTTTGGCATCAGGCAGTGTGAATGCGCCCACAAGAGCAGACTATCATTTAGAAGTGTCTTCAGACAGGGAATCTCTGGCACACTTTATGGTTGAACTACTCAAACGATTTGGCTTAAGTGCTAAAGTTACCAAACGTCGCAGTAAGTATGTGGTTTATATTAAAAAGGCAGATCACATTGCGGACTTCTTGAAGATTGTTGGGGCATATAATATGACCATGCACTTTGAAGATGTACGCATTCAAAGAGACTTTAGAAACTCACTGACTCGCCTTGACAACATGGAACTTGCGAATGACATGAAGACAATGAAAGCTGGAAATCGTCAGATGGATGCGATTTTGAATTTGATGGAAAATAATCGTTTTAATCATATGGACAAAAAACTCATTGATGCAGGAAACCTAAGGATGGATCATCCTGAAGCAAGTCTGAATGAACTGATTGAAATATATTATTCAGAAACAGGTAATCGTATCAGTAAATCGGGATTACAACATCGATTTAATAAAATACTGGAACTTTCTGAAAAGTTAGATGAAAAAAAAGCGTAGATACGTTAAAATTATATGAGGTGATGACACATGGATACACTCAGTTATATTTTATTTATATTCTTAATATTAGTCGTTTTATCATTTGTATTTAAAGTGCTTTGGTATTTAATGCCCTTTATCATTATTGGGATGGCAATACTCTATTTCAGAAATAGATTCTTTCAACCAAAAGGGCCGCAAAATAGACCCAGACAAGATCAGCCATCACAATCTAGACCTGATGTTGTGGATGTAGAATTTAAGGTGAGGGATGCAGATGAAGATCACTAAAGCTTATAAAAATGAAGTTGAAAAAATAAAGATGTATTTCAAACATTCTTTTCCAGAAGCACAAGGTACAAGCATTGAAGCTTATTTTGATGTTTATTTTGACGTGAATGAAACAATGGTTTTAAGAAATGATAAAAATGAAATTCTTGCGTTGGCACAAGTAAAGCCAAAGGTAATTTCATTGGGTGATAAAAAGCTAAAGACACATTTAATATCACACGTGATGACGCGCCCTGAATTTCAAGGTAAAGGTTATATGAATGCCTTAATTCAAGGGGTTTTAAGTAAAACTTCAAAAGATACTCTGTTAACGGTTTTAAAGCCGTATGAACCCAATGTGTTTCGTTCTTTGGGTTTTGAGAATGTTATTGCGACCACAGAGTATAATATAGCGACTAAAGATATTCCATCAATGAGTACAGAAGGCATTCTATTAAGCCCTTTTGCGTCTGATTTAAAACAGGCGTATGAAGCCTTTACTGAGTATTTTGATGGACACTTTGATCGAGATGATGCGTATTATGATGCTTTAAAAGAATATGTTATGCATAGAAAAGGCAATATCATTGGTTTTAAAGAAGCGGGTATTCTGAAAGGGTATTGTGTTTATTTGGATCATCCGACCCATACTGAAGTGATTGAATGTGTTTATGATACCAGTGGTACTTTGATTAAACTGCTTTCATTTGTTTCAAAAGGGAAGCATCGGGTGTTACTCAAGGCCAGTACTTCTGAAAAAATTCATAAGCTTTTTCCAAAATCAATGAAAACAAATCAGCCCTTCATGATGGCTCGAATCAATGATCAGGCCTTATTTGAGCGTTTATACGGTCTGAAAATTATTTCAGCATATTCAGGATTCAATGTAAGCGCTAAGCCGCTTTTCAATCGGGACTTTCAATAATTGATAGTATCTTCACAATTGACTTTTATAGGGATACTTCGTATAATTATAGAGTAACAAAAGGAGGAATTATTACTATGGCAGTAAAAGTTGCAATTAATGGTTTCGGACGTATTGGTCGTTTAGCGGCACGCTACATGATCGGTTCAGAAGAAATGGAATTAGTAGCTGTAAACGACTTAACAGATGCAAAAACATTAGCGCATTTATTTAAGTATGACACAGCACAAGGTCGTTATGACAAAGATGTAGAAGTTAAAGACGGTGCATTCGTAGTTGACGGACACGAAATTAAAGTATTCAGCGAACGCGATCCTGAAAATCTACCTTGGAAAGATTTAGGTGTTGACGTTGTTATCGAATCAACAGGTTTCTTCAGAACAGAAGAAGCAGCTGGTAAACATATTACAGCAGGTGCTAAAAAAGTTATTATTTCAGCACCAGCATCAGGAAACATTAAAACAGTTGTATACAACACAAACCATGACATCTTAGATGGTTCAGAAACAATTATTTCAGGTGCATCATGTACAACAAACTGTTTAGCTCCTATGGCTAAAACATTACACGACAACTATGAAATCGTAAGTGGACAAATGACAACAATTCACGCGTACACAAACGACCAAAATACATTAGATGGTCCTCACTCAGGTGGAGACTTACGTCGTGCACGTGCAGCAGCAGAAAACATTATCCCTAACTCAACAGGTGCAGCTAAAGCAATCGGTTTAGTAATCCCTGAGTTAAACGGAAAATTAGACGGTGGTGCACAACGTGTTCCTGTCGTAACAGGATCAATTACTGAACTTGTAGCAGTTGTTAAAAAAGAAACAACAGCTGAAGAAGTAAACGCAGCAATGAAAGCAGCAGCAGACGAATCATTCGGATATACAGAAGAACAATTCGTATCTTCAGACATTATCGGAATCGACTACGGATCACTATTTGACGCAACACAAACTAAAGTTACAACAATTGATGGCGTAACAATGGTTAAAGTAGCATCATGGTATGATAATGAAGCTTCATATACACACCAATTAATCCGTACAGCAAACTACGTTGCTTCACAAGTTAAATAAGACTTTTGAACACATCCAAGATACAGCCGAAAGGTTGTATCTTTTTTGTTTGGTTTAAACTTGAAAGCACATGTATTTTTCGTTAAACTATGATAAAGTTAATAAGAAGGAGCCCTATGAAAAAATCAACGCAAATATCCATGACATTTTTTACTTTAGTCCTTTTATTAGAGCTTTTTTCAAATAGGATTGCGTCCAGTGATCTCAGATTATTTGTGGGTGTTTTTATCGTACTGGGTTTGGCTTTTAGTATTTATAGTTTTAAGGAATTTGTGAACTTTAGAGGAACCACATTGTTTAAAGGCTGTACCATTTCAAAAGCGACACTGGTGCGTCCACATTATGATGAGTACTACTTAAGTCAAGACACACAGTATTTATGGGTAGAAAACTCCATCTTTTTAAGATGGCAAGATAACTCACCTTTAAAACAAGCATTGTATGGCTTTGCGGCAGCCATGGGTGGCCTTAAGAATCCGCATAAAAATACACATTATTATATATTTAAATTAAAACAAGACAGTTATGTTGATGTCAAAACCTTAGAGACTCTATTAGAGTCCTCAGAAATTGAAGTGATTGAAACAGGAAAAGCTTCAAAATTCTATGCGAAAGAAACAGTCATTGGGATGCGTGTCTCAATTGCGCTGGGCATACTTTTGATTCTTGTTTTAATTGCTTATATCGCATTACAAGTTCGCTAATTGGAGGCATTTATGAAATTATACAACTCAAAAACAAATAAAATAGAAACCTTTGTGCCAATAATAGAAGGACAAGTCAGTCTTTATTTATGTGGTCCAACTGTTTATGATAAACCCCATATTGGCAATGCCCGTCCCATTGTTGTTTTCGACCTTTTAAGACGTGTCTTAAAAGCAGATGGGTATAAAGTAAAGTTTGTCTCAAACTTTACAGACATTGATGATAAAATCGTTGAAAAAGCAATTCAAGAAATGACCTCAGAAAAAGAAGTAGCAGATAAGTATATTGAAAGCTATGAAGCGGTAAGAGATAACCTATACGCAAGCGGGATTGATGCTAAACCACGCGTCACAGAAGTGATTGATGATATTATTGAGTTTATTGCATCACTGATTGAACATGGATTCGCATATGATGTGAATGGTGATGTTTACTTTAGGGTGGGTAAGGTTGATTCGTACGGCTCTATTTCTCATCAAAAACTGGACGAACTGCGCGTGGGTGCCCGTATTGAAGAAAATGTGGATAAAGAAAATCCCCTTGACTTTGTCTTATGGAAAAAAACTGATGAAGGCATCAAATGGGATGCACCTTGGGGTGCGGGAAGACCAGGCTGGCATACAGAGTGTGTTGTGATGATTCATGAAGCCTTTGGATCAAAAATTGACATCCATGCTGGTGGTGTTGATCTTAAATTCCCTCACCATGAAAATGAATCGGCTCAAAACTATGCCCATCATGATCATGACTTAGCCAATTATTGGGTTCATAATGCCATGCTACAAATTGATGGTGAAAAGATGAGTAAGTCACTGGGAAATGTAATGCTCGCAGAAGACTTCATTGAAAAACTTGGGTCTAATGTCACCAGATGGCTTTTACTTTCGACACACTATCGTTTGGGGTTAAACATCTCAGATGATACAATCTCACAATCTCAAAAAGAGATTACACGTTTAGAGACAGTCCTTAAAAGTGCATATTTAAAGAGTGAACTTGAAGGCATCGATTTAGATGGATCTATTGATGAAACATTCTATGATAGATTTTTAAAGAGTTTAAATGATGATTTAAATGTCGCAAATGCCAGTGCCACCCTCTTTGAAGTAATTAAAGAGCTCAATACAACCCTGAGACAAAGAGCAGTAGATCGAGAAAAACTTGTGAGATATGTTTTAACTTTAGAAAAAATGATTGATATCTTAGGATTATACATTCCTAGACTCACATTATCTTCAGAAGATAAGGATTTATTCAAACAGTGGCATAATTTAAAACAAGAGAAGGCATTTGAAGAAGCTGACAAAGTGCGTGATGAACTCACCAAGAAAGGCTACTTATGATGCATTCAGGAAACGTCCTGGCGTTTATTGGTGATGGTGTTTTAACTTTACAAGTGCGTGAGTACTTGGTTCAAAAGGGGATTACCAACACAAAACAACTTCAAGAAACATCGGTTGCTTTTGTATCCGCAAAAGCACAAGCTAATTTTATTCAAAAATTAATCTCTGATGACATCCTTACAGAAGAAGAGGAAAAAATGTTCAAAAGAGGTCGTAACGCAAAATCACAATCCATGGCTAAAAATGCGGATGTCATGACGTATCGCTTGGCTACAGGCTTTGAAGCATTATGGGGATATTTATACTTAAATGAAGAACATGAGCGTTTGGATTACCTGTGGTCATTGTTTAAAGAAATGGTGGAAATTCTATGAGTGAATTTATTTACGGAAAAAACGAAGTCCTCGCATACTTAAAGACTAAAGGGGATGTTAAAAATATCTACTTGATGAAACAATCGCGTTATGATGATATAGAAAAAATCATCAAACAAAGACGCCTCAATGTAAATCGCGTAGAGAAACATGTCTTAGATAAGAAAGTAAAGGGTGTCCATCAAGGGGTCATCGTAGAAATCGATGGTTTCAAATATACTGATCTTGATGTATTACTTAGAGAAGCGAAAAATAAACTCATTGTAATGCTGGATCAAGTGGAAGATCCACACAACTTAGGCGCCATTTTGAGAAGTGTTGATGCCAGTGGCGGTGATGGTGTGATTATTGGGAAACACCGCAGTGTTGGTTTAACTTCAACCGTTGCGAAAGTTTCAACAGGTGCCATTCACCACGTAAAGGTAGCGCAAGTTACCAATCTAACTCAAACCATTCAAAAACTTAAAGATGAAGGTTATTGGATTGTGGCAGCAGAAAATGGTGTGGATGCCATTTCTTATTCAGAATTAAATGTAGATATGCCCATTGTCTTGATTTTAGGATCAGAAGGTAAAGGCATTTCTAGAATTGTACGTGAAGCCAGTGACATCTTAGTGACCATTCCCATGCATGGGAGTGTAAATTCACTGAATGTTTCGGTTGCGACGGGAATCTTATTATTTGATATTGTAAATAGGAGGATCTAGACATTATGGGGGGAACTATAACTGATTTTGAATATCTTTATATGCAACGACAAAATTGTGATGTTTCGATGCATGAATTATTTTGTAAGTACGATGCCATGCTTTGGAAGATGAGTCATGAGTTTTATCAATCCTTCAGACCAGAAGGCATTCAAGTTCATGATCTCTATCAAGAAGGCAAACTTGGCATTCTTGAAGGTTTTCTAACGTATCAAGAAAGTAAAGAAGTGGGCTTGGCACATTATATTAAGCTTTGCGCTACAACACATATCAGAATGGCATTGAGAAAATGTCGTAATAAATCCTATATGTTATTGAGTTCTCGTTTTTCACTCGATATTTCTATTGCAGAGGATGCATCCATCTGTTATAAAGATTTAGTTCCATGTGAAAACCCAGAATATGATCCACAATTTCATGCAAATATTGAAGAATCACGCATCATTTTAGCAAGCAGGCTTCAATGTTTAAAAGAAGATGAAAAAATGATTTACAGATTCTGGAATGAAGGCTATTCATATTTAGAAATATCTGAAAAAACAAAGTCTGATAAGAAAAGAATTGATAATGTAATTCAAAAGATTAAAAGACTTGTAGAAACAACCTAAACCCAAGTAACGACTTGGGTTTTCGTTTGACAAAGAAGGGTTAGAATGATAAAGTAAAGGGGCACAAAAGTGGAGGTAATAGTATGACAAATAAAAGAAAAAAAGTGATACTTGTATGTACGGAATGTTTGTCTAGAAACTATTCCACATATGTCAATCACCTAAAAGCTGAAGACAGATTAGAAATTAAAAAGTTTTGTAAAAAATGTGGACAACACACTTTACACCGTGAGTCACGTTAGGAGGATTTAAGTATGAACTGGTTAACATTACAAGGTCTTAAAGACGAAATTAGAAAAATAGAGTGGCCAAAGCGCGCTCAAATGACAAAAGACACCATCGTAGTTCTTGGTTTCATTGCATTTTTTGTGGTATATTTCTTATTAACTGAAGTCGTTATTTCACAAATCTTAAGATTGTTGAAGGTATTTTAGTTTATGAATGAAAAATTATGGTATGTCGTAAATACTTATTCAGGACACGAAAATAAGGTTAAGGATAACCTTGAAAGACGTGTTGAATCAATGGGTATTGAAGATTCTCTTTTTAGAATTATTGTGGCTGAAGAAGAAGTCATTGAATATAAAAAGACTGCAAAAGGTACAAAGAAAACACCTGTTAGAAAAAACTTATTCCCTGGATACTTATTCGTTGAAATGATCATGACTGATGAAGCATGGTACGTGGTTCGTAACACACCTGGTGTTACAGGATTTATCGGATCATCAGGTGGTGGTGCAAAACCATTCCCCGTTTCACCAGAAGAGATTGAATCAATCTTACAACGTATTGGTGAGAGTGATAAAAAAGTTGTGGTTGATTTCAAAGTCGGCGATCGCGTTAAAATATTATCAGGCCCTTACCAAGGTAAAGATGGCGAGATTGAATCTATGGATGATGAAACAGAAAGTGCAAAAGTATTGGTTCTCTTTGCGAGCCAAGAAATTCCAGCTGAAGTATCATACGTAGACTTAGAAAGATTATAAGCGAGCAATGCTCGTTTTTTTCTTGGAATGAAAAAATAATGCTATAATGTGATTAAGAATGGAGGAGCTTATGAAACACGCAGTGGGCAGTGCGCCAGGAAAAATAATATTAATGGGCGAACATTCAGTTGTATATGGCAAACCTGCCATCGCCATGCCTTTTCATCATGTGGGTGTTAAGTGTACTGTTGAGCCCCATCAAGGGGATTTAATCATCAAAAGCTATTGCTTTGATGGATTGGTAAAAATGATGCCAAAAACTTTAAAGGGCATCCAAAAGCTCATCGAAGCCACTTTAGATTACTTAGACAAAGAATCTAAAGACCTTAAAATTATCATTGAATCAACCATCCCTGCACAACGTGGCCTTGGTTCCAGTGCAGCTGTTTCAGTTGCGATCGTACGTGCTTTGTTTAATGCTTTTGAAATTGAGTTAGATTTTAAAACATTAAATGAACTTGTTTTTGTGGCGGAATCAATTCACCATAAAAACCCAAGTGGCCTTGATGCCAACACAATCTTAAATGAACGATTTGTGATGTTTGATATTGAAAAAGGCATCAGTTTCATCGATGCCAAACTCCAAGGATTTCTAGTGATTGCAGATACCGGACAAGTTGGACATACAAAAGTATCTGTTGATAATGTCAGAAAACAATTAGAGTCAAATCCAAAAGAAACAATTGAAACTATTGATGCATTAGGACGCCTTACCATGCTTGCGAAAGGTTGCATTCTTAATGATGATTTAGAATGCTTAGGTAAATACATGCATGAGTCCCATTACTTACTGAAGAAGCTTGGCGTAAGTGACCATATCCTTGATACCATGGTTGATGTTTCAATGCTCCATGGATCACTGGGCGCTAAACTTACAGGTGGTGGTAATGGCGGCAGTATCATTGCCCTTGCGAAAACAATGGTTGATGCCAAAAATATATCCGATGCACTCATTGCGCAAAACGCAGCACACACCTGGATTTATCATTTAAGCGAGGTATAATATGTCAAAAACAGTTCGTGCACATACCAATATTGCACTGATAAAATACTGGGGAAAAGAAGATGACGCACTACGCATTCCTTCAAACCCTTCCTTATCACTCACCTTAAAAGAATTTTATACAGACACAAGTGTCAAATATGATAAAAACTTGTCAGAAGATATTTTTATCTTGGATGGACAAGAAGTCAGTGGACAAGAGAAAAAACGTGTCACCAATTATATGGATTTAATTCGTAAACGTTACGGACTTAAAGATTATGCACTCATTCAATCCACAAATCATGTTCCTAAAGCAGCAGGCCTTGCATCCAGTGCTAGCGCCTTTGCGGCTCTCGCAAAAGCGGCGACTTTAGATCTGGATTTAGATGATGTAGAAATTTCACGTCTTGCAAGACTTGGATCCGGCTCTGCTTCAAGGTCTATTTATCCAGGATTTGTGAAATGGCAAAAAGGATCATCAGATGAAGATTCACATGCTGTTTTTATTGATGATTCATGGGATGATATCATTATGATTGCATGTATGATAAATCAAGAAACAAAACCTTTCTCAAGTACTGAAGCCATGGATAGAACTTCCAAAGAATCCGTATACTTTGATGCTTGGGTGAAACAATCTTTTAAAGATATTAACTTAATGGAAAAGTATGTCAAAGATAAGGATATCCGCAAAGTCGGACTTTTAGCACAAGAAAATGCCTTAAGAATGCATGCTTCTCTTTTGGCGGTAAATATGTGGTATTTTGAACCTGAAACCATCCGTATTTTAAACTTAGTCAGAGAACTCCAAAAAGAGATTCCAGTTTACTTCACCATGGATGCAGGTCCCAATGTGAAACTGATTACCACAAAAACATATGAAAAGACTGTGCTTGAAGCACTTGAAGGTGTTGAAACTGTTGTCTCTTCGACAGGTCCTGGAGCTTATGTTTTATGATTGAAGTAAAATATCCAGGAAAACTTTTTATCTTGGGTGAATTTGCCATTATGGAACCAGGCAATACAGCCATCATATCGGCAGTGAACCGTTTTCTGTATGCACGTATTGAAACAAGTGATACCTTACATATAGAAACTGACTATGGCAGTGTGAATGAACATACTTTATATACTCAAGAGGAGATGGCTTATGTCGCGGTAGCTTATGATGTTTCTAAAGATTATTGTAATGTTCATAACATAGACTTTAAACCTTTTAAATTAACTTTAGAATCAGAACTTAATAGTCAGGAAAATAAGAAGTATGGCTTTGGTTCAAGTGGCGTTGTGATTGTCGCAACCCTCTCAGCAATTCTAAAGTTTCAAGGGTTAGAAATAGACAGACGCACACTGTTTAAACTGGCGGTTGTAGCACAAAAACGCATGAATAAAATGTCTTCTGGAGGCGATTTGGCTGCTTCAATTTATGGTGGCTTGATTCGTTATACGCGGTATGATTTAACAGAAGTCACTGATGATGTTTCCTGTGTATTCAAAGACTGGAATCACTTAATCATCGAGCCGCTTAAACATGACTTAAACTTTGAAGTATGCTGGACTAAAGAAAGTCATGACACCAACAAAGCATTAAAAAACTTTAGAAAGTTAAAAGAAAATAAACCGAAGGAATACATTGAATTGTTACAAGAAGCCAATGATATTGTTTTAAATGCTTTGGATGATGATATCTTATCATCAATCGCTTTATATCGAAATTGGATGTTAAAACTATCCAAAATAATAAACTATGAAATTGAGACAGAAGCACTTACCACACTCATTGAAATCTCCGAAAGTTTGGGTTATGAAGCCAAAGTATCAGGATCAGGTGGGGGAGATTGTGGCATTGCGATGAGCAAAAATAATGATTTAAAAGAAGCCCTCATAGAGAAATGGGAAGAAAATGGACTCGAATATATTAAGGATGGCATATGATGAGATCAAAAAGAAAAGATGAACATGTAGATTTAGCACTGAAACAAGAAGTATATGAAAATGATTTTGATAAAGTACATTTAATCCACCAAAGTCTTCCAAGTTATGATTTGGATGATATTGTCTTAAATACTCACTTTCTAAATCATGATTTTAATTTACCCATCTATATCAATGCAATGACAGGTGGTAGTCTTAAGACACTAGAGATTAATAAGAAACTTGCCTTACTGGCTCAAAAACATGGGCTCGCGATGGCAGTTGGATCACAACACGTGGCTTTAGATGATGCGCAGTACGAAGCTTCATTTAAGATTGTGCGTGAAACATATCCTGAAGGGTTTCTTATTGGGAATGTGAACGCGAATGCGACTGTACAACAAGCAAAGCGCGCCATTGAGATGATTGGTGCCAATGCCCTAGGGATTCATATAAACCCTGCACAAGAGCTCACAATGGATGAAGGAGACCGTCATTTTAAACACTGGATGAAAAACATTGAAGCCATTGTAAAGGCAGTAGATGTTCCGGTGATTGTGAAGGAAGTAGGAAATGGTTTCAGCAAAGAAACCGTTCAAAAACTCATCAGTTTGGGTGTGAAACATGTGGATGTATCAGGACGTGGTGGTACCAATTTTATTTGGATTGAAAACGCGCGTTCTGAAGAAAAGCGCTATGACTATCTTGAAAACTGGGGTCTTAGTACAGTTGCATCACTCATCGACAACAAAGATCACCAAAATAATGTGGAAATTTTAGCATCAGGTGGTGTTCAAAATCCACTGGATGTTGTGAAGTGTTTGGTACTTGGCGCAAAAGCTGTAGGAATGTCTGGCATGTTTTTAAAAGCAGTGATGAATGATCGTGAAAAAGATATTGATGCTTTCATTGAAGATTTAAAGAAGATTATGATCTTGGTAGATGTGAATGAAGTTTCTAAATTACCCTATATACGTTACAAAACGACCTTATAAGAGGTCGTTTATCTTTAGGTATTGAATGATTTTTTTATGTGCTGTTACCATCGCAATGTCATCTAAGTTCTCAAGTGGGATGAGTGTTGTATGATCAAGGTCTAAAAGTGTTTCAGCACGATACACTTTAATATCCCATGTAAGATGGGTAAATTTGTGTTTCATACTATAAAGGATGGGCTTGTCTTGATGATCATCAATCTGTGGTAAGCGCCACAAGTCTTTCATTAAACCATCAGAATCATCATTTGAAATTAAGATGTGGTTTTCTTCTGTATAGATGAGCACGCTTTTTTTATACGAAGGTGCTTTTTTCGCCTTTGGGATAAAGGGAATGGTTCCAATGTTTTCTCCGCGATAGCAAGCACATAGTTCTTTAAAGGGACTGCCTTCACAAGTTGTGTTTGAAGGCGTATAAACCAAAGCACCCAATTCCATTAAAGCTTGCACAAAATCAGAAGGGTTGGCGTTGGATGCAATCAGTTCCTTTTTAAGATAGTCTTCAAATGTTTTATGGGCAAGGCGTGTGTTGACGTTTTCTGTATAATTAAGAAAACGCGCCATGACACGTTTCACGTTTCCATCTACCGCTATCTCAGGTAAATCAAATGCAATGGCCGCAATGGCACTGGAAGTATAATCTCCTATCCCTGGGATCTCCATAAGTTTCTTTTTATCTTTTGGAAGTGATCCATTAAAATGGTTCACAACATATTGTGCACCTTTGTGTAAATTTCGAGCACGATTGTAATAACCCAAGCCTTCCCACATCTTTAAAATATCATCAATGTCAGCTTCTGCTAAATCATGAATGGTGGGGTATTTTTGTATCCATCGTTCATAGTACGGGATCATCGTCGCAATTTGTGTTTGTTGGGCCATGATTTCACTGACCCATATGTGGTATGGATCTTTTGAGCGTCTAAAAGGTAAGTCTCTTTTATTTTCTTCATACCAATCTAATAGTCTTTTTGTAAATTCCATAAGTGTATTATAACAAATAAAAAAAGAAAAGGGCATGAAGACCCTTTTCAGAAGAGAGATAGTGCTACCGTATCTAAACTTCGAAGAGGTACGACGGGTGTGGACCGTCCGAAAGGAGCGAAGTATTCTATAGATAGGGTTCGAGCATAAACAACCTAATCTTCTTAAGTTGCTGTATACATGATACCGCATACATGCATAAAAATCAAGGAAATATATGAGACTCTGAAACTTTTGAAAGAATGAAAAAACCCACTGAAATGTTCAGTGGGATTTCACTTACCAAACGGGAATGCTGGCACCTTTTGAATCTTCAATAATCAGTTCACGAACCGCATCTGTATAGTAGACATCTAAGACTTTTTTAAAGAGTGGGTTGTCTTTGTCTTTTCTGTTGGCCGCAATGATATTGATATAAGGGTTATCTGAATCAAGCGCCACTTCTTCAAAAACGATGGAATCCTGAGCTGGACTGAAGCCTGCATCGACCGCAATACCTGAGTTGATGGCTGCCAGTGTCACATCATCCAGTGTGATGGGAAGATTTGCCGCGGCGATTTCAAGAATTTCTAAATCATAAGGGTTATTTTTAATATCCTTAAGTGAAGGCACTGCCACATCTTCAAGTTCTAATAAACCTGCTGCTTCAAGTAATTGTAAAGCACGACCTCCATTGGTGACATCGTTAGGAATGGAAACTGTATCGCCTTTTTTAACTTCTTTAATATCAGTGATGTTATTGGAATAAAGTCCCAGCGGCGCAATGACTGTTTTACCAATGGAGACAATATCATAGCCTAATTCTTCGTTTTCTTTATCTAAATATGCTTGGTGTTGAAATGCATTCAAATCAACTTCACCTTGATCAAGGGCAGCATTTACTTGTGTATAGTCACTGAATGCAATAATTTCTAAAGTAATATCATCTTTTTTAAGTTCTTCAATGATGTAATTCCAAACAACTGAGT
>CAYSBB010000004.1:14941-33234 GCA_964429205.1 uncultured Erysipelothrix sp. | reverse complement strand
GTGTATTTTTCTGGGTCTGTAATTGCATTTAAGTCATCATTGGTTTCGTAGAATTCAAACCATGTGGCGACACCACAGAATGCATGGTCACCATAATAGTATTCAGCAACATCGACTGATTTGATTAAGTAAGGTTTATAGCCTGTACTTTGAGGATCGTTTGAGACGGACTCTATGTAAGCGATGGTTTGTGGGAAGCGTGAATCCACAAGGAATTTAGTAGAGATGTTGTAGCTATCATAGCCTGATTCTACTTGTAGATTGACACCTTGTGTATTGGGTGCGTCAGATGTTGGAACCAGTTCGTATTGAATGATGTATTTCAAAGTTGAAGCTTCAAACATCATTTGTTCGCTGGATAGATTCTTTAAATCACTCACATAAGCATCACGTAACCCTTGAAGTTTATCAGTTGAGAGTAATCCGTAAGTTTGGGTCATCATGTTGTTGAAAACTTTAATGTTTTTGGTGGTGAGATCTTTGTTGAGGATTGGGTTTGTGATGATTTGGTAATTGGGTTCATTGATGATTTGCGCAAAGTTTAAGATTAACTCTACAGGTATTTGTAGTTCTTTCTCTACTTTATTACCGTTTTTTAAGTGGTAAGTAAATGTGAAGTAATTCACCTCATCAAATGAACAGTTATATCTTGTTTCAAGAATACTGTTTTGAATGAGCGCAAGATTATCTGTCTTATTTTCTTTCAGAACTTCATTCACCTGAGTGTGAATGGATACAAAGTTTTCAATGGCTTTTTCATCAATTAAATCTACTTTTTGATTGTATTTGAAATATAAATCAGAGTTGCTTGTGAAGATTGCGTTGATGTTATGGAGTTGAGATGTATCTAAGGAGATCTTCTCAACATCTTCTGCTTTTGGAAGGCGCCATGCATAACCAAAGCCATCTGTTGTAATGATGGTAACCGCAATAAGTGATGTTATGGCGATGATACCGATATATTGCATCAGTGTCTTCATGAAATATTTTGTGGAGCGATCTCTAAAGAAGCTCAGGACCATATATCCCACAAATACAAGGCCTAAGGGTAACACAAAGGATTCAATGGAGAAGAAGTCTCCAATTGTATGGGTTGCTTTAAAGGCAGTACTTACCACATTTAAGAGAATGAATACCAGTGGTGTAAAGATGGTAGTAATAATTGGGAAGTATTTGTTGTTAACAAAGGGCTCTTCTGATTTCTCAGATTTTCTATTTCTGTAAAGGTGTAATGTTACAGCATAGTAAATCATATTGAGCACAAGCCAGTATAGGGTAATTTGTACAAGGTTACTTGGATTATATTCCATGGGTAAGAATATTGCGGCCAAAGGTGTTAAGTATTTAAAGTTTTCCCAAGGTAAGTATCCAGCCCCAAAGACATATGTCGCAAAGAATGTATTGAATGCGCCATAGAATACAAAGGGAAGTACAAGATAAATAAGGGTATGGATTAAACCGTCAGCTGTGGTTCCTGTATTCATAATAACAAACAGTGGCATCGCATGAATTGCGATCAACATCACCACAAAGAGAAAGTAGTGTGAGAGATCAATCCATGAGAAACTATATCCAAAGATACCATTTAAAATATAAGTTAGAATGAAGTTTAGGGTAAAGGGTAAGATTACAAGCAGTACACTGCTGAGCCAATGGGTATTAAAGAGTGTGCTTCGTTTGATTGGAAGTGCATGGTAGACATCAATTGACTTCTTCGATGTGAGATAATTAAAAATTAAGAATGGCGTTACCGATGCAAGGACGATTCCTACCACTACTAAACCATAAGGTTGTGCAGCTTGATTGGACGTTTCGTAATAATCAATATATCGACCATCATTAATTTTCGTAATGATGACACCCAATGGGGAGGAGATAAAGAAGAGAATGGTATAGATAATCAGATACGCTTTGTTTTGTCCAAGGTTATAGCGTAGTAATTTGAAATCTATTTTTTTATTTGGTTTAGCTTTCATGATTTGCACGCTCCATTTCGTAAACAAAGATTTCTTCCAATGATACGGAATTGTGTTCTGAGATCATGGGGTTCAATGCTTTAATCTTTTCATCAAGCGCTTTTTTATCACCCTTTAAAATCACAGTGAAGATGCGTTCTTTACCAGAAATATTGAGAGGGTCTAAAGTTTCGAGTTTTTCACTGTCAAAGGCTTCATCAAAGACCATTTGGTATTTGTGGTAAATATCGTGTGCTTCTGTTGTGGAGTGATTGATTTGAAGTTGATTTTGATTGATCATGAGGATGTTATCGCAAATGTCTTCAAGTTCTCTTAAGTTGTGTGATGAAATAATGATGATGGCGTCTCGATCTGATATTTCCTGGGAAATATATTGACGTAATTTAAAACGCATAATGGGGTCAAGACCATCAAAAGCTTCATCTAAAAGTAAAATTTCAGGTTTAGAAGCAAGGGCTAAAATAATTACAACTTGCCTTTTCATCCCTTTAGAGAATGAGTTGATCTTAACTTTTGGATTGAGTTTGAACTCTTTTAAGAGTTCTTCGTACAGTGTTTCATCAAAGTTTGGATAGAAGAGTTTATAGAATGTCTTCATATCTTCAATGGTGGATTGTGCAAAGAAATAAGGTTCATCACCCAAGAAGAATATTTTTCCCTTTGAGGTGGGATCATCGTATACGGGTTGTCCATCTATTGAGATGGATCCAGTGTTTGGTTTTAAAACACCTGTTAAAAGCCTCAGTAAGGTTGATTTACCAGAACCATTGGGTCCTACAAGACCATAAACGTGTCCTCTATCTAATTGGAGGTTAATGGATTCTAATACAACTTTATGATCATAGCTTTTTGTGACGTTTTCTAAGGTTATCATAATGCCTCCTTCTCAATCACTTGAATGATGTTACTTTTTGATTCACCCAGTTCAAGTAGTCGTTTCACAATTTGTGTGAGTTCAATATATATGGGCTCAATCAGAGGGTCGAGTCCTTGTTTTTTATCTGCAATGAAGTTTCCGCGTCCGGCTTCTGAATAAGTGAGCCCAATTCTTTCAGACTCGTTATAGGCTTTTGCGACCGTGTTGGGGTTGATCCCCAAATCTTTGGCTAAACTTCGAACAGAAGGCAACTGGTCATTGGGTTTATAAATCTCAAGTGCGATGTATTTTCCAATTTCTAAAACAATCTGTTCGAAAATTGGCACTTGAGAACGTGTGTCGATTTGTATCATAACTGCCTCCTTTTCAACTGTACTATCTACATGCATACAGTACCACTATTTTTAAAGTCTGTCAATTAATTTAGCATACATGAAGAGAACTTTCGTAAAATGTGTTAAAATCTTTACGGAGGCGATACTTATGTTTGATGTTATTATTGTAGGAGGCGGCCATGCAGGCGTAGAAGCGGCGATTGCAGCAGCCAGAATGAAGCAGAAAACCGCACTATTTACACTTAATATTGATCGTATTGCAGCAATGCCTTGTAACCCATCGATTGGTGGTCCCGCAAAAGGTATTGTAGTAAGAGAAATAGAAGCATTAGGCGGGGTTATGGGTAAGATTGCAGATAAAACTGCCTTACAATTTAGAATCTTAAATTCATCAAAAGGACCTGGGGTTAGAAGTCTTAGAGTCCAATCTGATAAATTAGAATACTCAAAAGCAATGCGCGATGCAGTTTTAAATGAACCAGGCGTTGAGATTGTACAAAAGATGGTTAAAGAGATTGTGGTTGAAGATGGTGTTTGTGTGGGAATTCGCACAGTTGATGATGAATTCATTGCGGCTCAATCCGTTGTGATTACATCAGGGACTTATATGAGTTCTAAAATTTTGGTTTCATCATCTGTGACAGAATCAGGACCAGAAGGGGACCCAACAACAAATACTTTATCTGAGTCACTGCGCGCTAATGGTTTGCGTACCATGCGTTTAAAAACAGGAACACCCGCAAGAATTTTAACGGAATCCATTGATTTCAGTAAAACAACCATTCAACCCGGAGATGACAATCCTTATTACTTCTCAAATAAAACAAATAAGGAAGATGTGATTCAAGAACAATATCCTTGTTATTTAACATATACAAATGAAGAAACACATAGAATTATTAATATGAACATTGATGCATCATCAATGTTTTCAGGCGTGGTTGAAGGTGTTGGTGCACGATACTGTCCATCTATTGAAGATAAGATTGTTCGTTTTGCGGATAAAAACAGACACCAAGTCTTTTTAGAACCAGAAAGTGCACACTTAAATACAACCTATGCTCAAGGGCTTTCTTCATCTTTACCAGAAGATGTACAAGATAAGATGCTCAGAACGGTACCAGGCCTTGAAGATTGTGTTGTAACACAATATGGTTATGCGATTGAATATGATGCCATTGATCCAATTCAACTGCACCCAACTTTAGAAGTGATGAAAGTAGAAAACCTTTATACTGCCGGTCAAATTAACGGTACATCTGGTTATGAAGAAGCGGCAGGACAAGGGATTATGGCAGGGATTAATGCATCTTTAAAAAACTTAGGCAAAGACCCACTCATTTTGGGTCGTGAAGAAGCATATATTGGTGTAATGATAGATGATCTTGTGACTAAAGGAACCAAAGAACCTTATAGACTTTTGACTTCACGTGCAGAATACCGTCTTTTATTAAGACATGACAATGCTTATCGACGTTTATCTCACTATGGTTATGAGATGGGCTTAATTTCTGAAGAGAATTATGAGATAATAAGAACAGAACTAGAACTTATCGATGATTTTGTGGAAAACATCAAAACCATTAAGTTACCAAGAACTGAAAGTGTGAAAGCTTACTTCGATAGTAAAAATTCACCTTTTGATGCACATGACTTAAGTATTTATGATGCCGTAAAGCGTCCTGGTATTCTTTTAGAAGACATGGTTGAACTGTGTGATTTAGATTTACCAGCACACCTTATTTTCCAGGCAGAAGTCGATATTAAATATGAAGGTTATATTAAAAAGGCAATTAGAGAAGCTGAAAAATTACAGTCCATGGAGAAAATTAAACTTCCAGAAGATCTTGATTATGAAGCCATCGCAAACTTATCAATTGAAGGTAGACAAAAACTGATGGAAGTCATGCCCAAAACAATGGGTCAAGCATCAAGAATTTCTGGCGTTAATCCAGCAGATATCTCTATTTTAGCCATGACACTGAAGTCAAAGGAGCATCGAGTATGAAATTAGGCGTTGTTGGAACAGGCAGTATTGTTGCTTGGTTTATGAAATCAGCCCGTTTGGTAGAAGATCTAGAATTTACAGCTGTTTATTCTAGAAGACAAGAAACAGGTGATGTTTTCGCAAAAGAGAATCAATTAGAAAAAGTTTATACAGACTATACAAAAATGCTTGAAGATGAGACACTGGATGCAATTTATATTGCATCACCCAACTCACTTCATTATGAGCATGCAAAACTTGCGCTTGAATACAACAAGCATGTTATCTTAGAAAAACCATTTACTGGTAATGTTGAAAAAGCAGAAGAAATTATTAGGCTTGCGCGTGATAAGTCACTGATCTTAATGGAAGCCATTTCTAATGTTCATTTACCCCATATGGAGTATGTGAAAAAAAGAATTCCAGAACTTGGGGATTTAAAAATCGTACAAGCAAACTTCTCTCAATATTCAAGTCGTTATAATGCATTAAGAGAAGGCAAAGTGATGAATGTCTTTGATCCTAAAATGTCAGGTGGCGCTTTAGCGGACATCAACATTTATAACTTACACTTTGCGGTTTATCTCTTTGGTGCACCCAAATCAGTCATTTATAAAGCCAACACATATAAAAATGGTGTCGATACATCTGGTGTATTGTCTTTAGATTATGGTGATTTCCAAGCAGTTTTAATTGGTGCGAAAGATTCATTCTCATATAATTTGGCGCAAATCCAAGGTGAAAATGGTTATATCTTAATGCCAAGCAGTACATCTACTTTAGAAAGTGTTGTCTTTGAAACACATGAAACACGAAAAGAAGTGGATGAACAAGACAAACCAACCCATTACTATCAAGTTGAAGCGTTTAAAGCACTTGTAGATCATAAGGATTATGAAAAGCGTGATGCACTTTTAGATCACTCATTGGAAGTGGTTAAGGTAGCGGTTGAAGCGCGTAAACAAATTGGATTGGATTATGAATTTTAATGGATAAAAATACATTCTATAAAAAAATAGCGTCTCTTGGGATCCAAGATGACGCTTTAATCACTCAAAACTTAGAAAAATATAAAGCACACATTCAAAAGATCAATCAAGTACTAAATCTTACCGCAATTGATGATGATGAAGGCATTTATTTAAAACACTTCTATGATTCACTGTTGATTCACGATAAAATTGAAAAAAATCAATCTCTTTGTGATGTGGGAAGTGGTGCAGGATTTCCAGGACTTGTCTTGGCGATTGCACGTCCTGATATCAAGGTTACTTTAATTGAACCCACCACAAAACGTACGAACTTCTTACAAGAAGTGGTAGCGATGTGTGATCTTAAAAATGTGACGATCTTAAATGGTCGTGCTGAAGATTTAATTGAAGATTTAAGAGAATCATTTGATGTGGTCACCGCAAGAGCGGTTGCGTATTTGGATATTTTAAGTGAGCTCTGTATGCCGTTTGTAAAAGTGGGCGGCCTTTTCATTGCAATGAAAGGGGCAAAGGGTGAAGAAGAGCTAAAAGAGTCGAAAAAAGCAATTAAAATATTGGGTGGCGAAGTGGAATCAATTGAAACAATTGAAAAAGAAAACTTGGGATCCAGAATCAATATTAATATTCGTAAAACTTCCAAGACTCACACAAAATATCCCCGTAATTATGGTAGAATAAAGAAGACACCTTTGTCAGGGAGGAAACATGGTTAGTCATCGATTAATTTCTATAGAAAATATAGAAGTAAATCCCCATCAACCAAGAAAAACTTTTGATGAGGAAAAACTCATGGAACTGGCACAATCGATTCGAGAAAACGGACTGATTCAACCGATAGTGGTCAGAGAAATTTCAGATAATGAATATGAAATTATTGCGGGTGAGCGTCGTTTTCGTGCGATGCAACTGATTGGGAATACTGAAGTCCCCTGTCTTGTAACACAAGCCAGTGATAAGAGCAGTGCTTCCATGGCACTGATTGAAAATATTCAACGTGAAAATCTGAATACAGTTGAAGAAGCTTTTGCGTATAAGGAGCTGCTTCAAACTGAAAAAATTACACAAAAAGAACTCGCAAAGCGTATTGGTAAATCCCAATCTGCGGTAGCGAATAAAATTCGTTTGTTGGACTTATCAGATAAAATTCTGTCTACTTTAGCATCGGGTAAAATTACGGAGCGTCATGCACGTGCACTTGTGGGTGTCGCAGAAGACAAAGCCGATAAAATTCTAGACAAGGTTATTGAAGATAAATTAAATGTTAAACAAACTGAAACATTAATTAATAAACCAAAAAGGAAATTGAAACCAAGAATTAAAGGCATCTCACAAAACATTCGTATTGGACTGAATACTGTGAAACAAGCTGTTGATATGGTTGAAAAAACAGGAATTGAAGTAAAACAAAATGTGGAAGAGACGGATGATGAGATTATCGTGACGATTCGATTCCCAAAGTAGAAGGAAGTGACATATGGGTAAGATTATCGCAATTGCCAATCAAAAGGGTGGCGTAGGAAAAACAACAACGAGCATTAATTTATCAGCAGGACTGGCATATTTAGGACAGAAAGTTTTGTTGGTGGATTTAGACCCCCAGGGGAATGCTTCACAGGGCGTTGGCGCCAGCAATCATGATTTTAAATTGAGTACCTATGATCTACTCATTCATGAAGACAGCGTACACGATGTACGTATACAGCTTCAAACACCTCCTTTAGACATTATCCCTGCAACCATTGATTTGGCAGGGGCTGACTTAGAAATGAACCGATTTGAAGTTGGATCTGATCAAATCCTTAAAAACAAATTAGATCCGATTAAAGATGAATATGACTTTGTGATTATTGATTGTCCACCATCGCTGGGACTGCTCAATACTAATGCACTGACCGCAGCGGACTCAGTCATCATTCCAGTACAAAGTGAATATTATGCCCTAGAAGGATTAACACAACTCTTATCCACCATCAGATTGGTACAAAAACTTTTCAATCCAAACCTTAAGATTGAAGGGGTGCTACTAACCATGTTGGATTTACGTACAAGACTTTCAATTGAAGTCCAACAAGAAGTGCGTAAATACTTTAAAGAGCGTGTTTATAAAAATAACATTCCTAGAAATGTGAAGCTTTCAGAAGCCCCATCTCGTGGACAAACTATTTTTGAATATGATATTCGTTCAGAAGGTGCCAAAGCCTATGCTGCACTTTCTAAGGAAGTACTAAAGAATAATAAGAAGGAGCGATCAGCATGAGTGATAAAAATCGTCTTGGTAAAGGTCTTGGAGCCATCTTCGGAGATGATGTTTCCAGCATTCTCGATGAAATTCAACAAGGAGAACGTGATGATCTCGGTGGTATAAAACGTGCCATCTCTGTATCAGACATTCGCCCAAATCCATATCAACCCAGAAGATACTTTGATGAAGACAAACTCCAAGAGTTGGCAGATTCAATTGTTCAACACGGTTTGTTTACGCCTATTTTAGTGCGCGAAACTCAAAAAGGATTTGAACTTGTTGCTGGAGAAAGAAGACTTCGTGCTGCGAAACTCGCAAAACTCGATCAAATTGAAGCCATCATTGTTGAATTCAATGATGAACAAATGATGGAGATTGCCATTGTTGAAAACATTCAACGTGAAGATTTGAATGTTCTTGAAGAAGCACAAGGGTATCAGCTTTTAATTGAAAACTTAAACCTTACACAAGCCGATGTCGCACATCGCGTAAATAAATCTAGAAGTCATGTGACCAATCTCTTAAGACTTCTAAAACTGCCTGAATCAGTTCAAAAAATGGTTCAAGAAGGCAAGCTTACCATGGGACATGTCCGTCCACTGGTTACACTAGACAACAAAAAAGAGATTGAACATTTCGCACAAGAAATCTTAGATCGTGGTTTGAATGTTCGTGAAGCAGAAAGACTCATCAACCAAAAAGATGAACCAAAAGTGATACAACCGAAAGAGAAACGCAGTGACTATGTTTATGCAGAATCTCTATTTGAAAAGAAACTACAAACACGCATTGAAATTAATAATAAAAAAATCACCATCTCATTTGAAGATGATGATGACTTAAATCGTATTTTAGAAACATTAGACTTAATTGAGTAGGAGGACATCATGGTAATTGCATTTACTGGAGCTGGTATCTCTAAAGATTCTGGCATCCAAACATTTATGGAAAATCCAAGTGTCAGAGATCGACTCACGCGTTCTTTTGCGACTGAGTATCCTGAGAATTATCGCCAAACTGTAAGAGAGCTTAAAGAGTCCATTATGGATGCATCGCCCAATGATGCCCATATGGCCCTTGCAGAATACGGGATTGATGTCATCACCATGAATATTGATGGTCTCCACGAACAAGCAGGTTCAACGCCCATTTTACTGCATGGTGAACTTCCAAGTGAGGAAGAGCTCGATTATGCAGATCAACTATGGAATAAACCCGTTTTATATGGTGATCCAGCACCCAACTATCACAAAGCCATGCTTAAAATTGATACTTTGGGTGAAGATGATGTACTTTTAGTAATTGGTGCATCAAGACATACACAAATCGCAGTTCATATTCGCGAACTCGCATTCAGTAATGGTGCAGAAATTATTGAAATTCAAGAAAACGCTCAAGAAGAAGTCAGAGAAACACTTAATGATTTAAAGACAAGGGGAAAACTATGAATCTAAAAAAACATGTAGGCATTGAGTCTGCGAAATATGTTAAAGATGGGATGGTTGTTGGACTTGGAACAGGGTCTACAGCTTATTATATGATTGAAGAATTGGGACGCAGAATCCGTGAAGAGAAACTCCAAATTACTGGAGTACCCACCTCCTCACAAAGTAAAGCGCAAGCCCAATCTTTAAATATTCCACTTAAAGATATCAATGAAGTCCCTTATATTGATATTACCATCGATGGCGCAGATGAATTTGATGCTGAGTTTAATGGTATTAAAGGAGGTGGCGGTGCACTCTTGTTTGAAAAAGTGGTCGCAAACCTCTCACGTAATGTGATTTGGATTGTGGATGAATCAAAACAAGTAGCACACTTGGGTGAATTCCCACTGCCTGTTGAAGTCATTCCATTTGGCTCACAAGCTTTATTTGTGGAGCTTGCACTTAAAGGTTATCGTCCAAAATGGCGTATGTCAGGTGGCGAACGTTATTTAACAGATTCAAAGAATTATATTCTTGATCTACACATTGAAAAAATAGAAGATGCCAGCGCAATGGCCAAAGACCTCAAATCAATGATCGGTGTTGTAGAACACGGACTCTTTATTGGTATGACAGATATGGTCATCATGGCCACAAAAGACGGTCTAAAAACATTAGGAACACTCAAACAAAAACAAGAACCGTAAGGTTCTTTTATCTTTTAAGGAGGACAAACTATGAGTCATTTAACCGATACGATTGTATCCATCATTACTGCACTTCAAGAAAGTGCTATTTCAGTCATCAGACTGAGTGGGGATGATGCGATTGAAATTGCGAATAAACTCTTTTCAAGAGACCTCACTAAAATGTCATCACACACTGTTTCATATGGACACATCATTGATCCACTTGAAAAAAATGTGGTGGACGAAGTACTCGTCTCTGTTTTTAAAGCACCCAAAACTTACACCCGTGAAGATGTGGTAGAAATATCATGTCACGGTGGGATTCTTGTGACCAAGAAAGTCTTGGCACTATGTCTTGCCAGTGGCGCAAGAATGGCTGAGAATGGTGAATTTACACAACGTGCTTATTTAAATGGCCGTATTGATTTATCACAAGCCGATGCCGTTATGGATTTGATTGAATCAGAAAATGATTTCGCACGTGAACTTGCGATATCCGGTGTTCAAGGAAACATCCACAAACTCATTACCCCATTTTTAGATAGACTTTTAGAAATCCTTGCGACCATTGAAGTCAACATTGACTATCCAGAATATGATGATGTTGAAATGCTTACACAAGATTCACTTTTACCCAGAGCTAAAACTTTCTTAAGTGACTTAAGTGTCATCTTAAAAGAATCGAAAAGTGGTCGTATCATGAAAGAAGGCGTCAAAACGGTTATCTTAGGAAAACCAAACGTCGGAAAATCCAGTATTCTTAATGTTTTATTAAATGAAGATAAGGCCATCGTTACAGATATCGCCGGGACAACGCGTGACCTTGTGGAAGGTTGGATTAAACTTGATAATGTTGCTTTGCATTTAATCGATACAGCTGGCCTTCGTGAAACAGGTGATGTCATTGAACAAATTGGTATTGAACGATCACGAAAAGCTTTAGAAGAAGCAGAACTAGTCATCTTGGTCTTTGATGCATCAAAAGAGCTTGATGAGGAAGATTTAGAACTCTTAGAAAAAACAAAAGACAAAGAAAGAATCATCGTCTACAACAAATCAGACCTTACAGATGTTAAACGTGATGGTGTTCATGTGTCTGCCATTGAATCAGATGTCACCCATCTGGTGGATACCATCAATGATTTATTTGAAAAACACACAGAAGCCTTAAGAAAACCAACCCTTTCAAATGAAAGACATATTGCATCTGTCACCAGAAGTTACTTAGCCATGGAACGTGCCATTTCGGCACTTGAAATGGGGATTGAACTGGATCTTGTGACTTTAGATCTCAATGAATCCTATACAGAACTGGCTTCAATTATTATGCCACCTCATGATATTGATATCTTAGATGAAATCTTCAGTAGATTTTGTCTTGGAAAGTAGTGTGTTATGAAAAATATTTGGATTGATACCCACGCACATATCTTAAGTGATGGCTTATATGATGATTTCGATCACATTATTCAAAACGCAAAAGATCATGGTGTAGAGAAAATATGTATTATCTGTGGCAGTCTTTTAGAAATAGAACGTTTTATGGAAGTCTGCGCAGATGATGAGATGTTCGATTTAGCGATCGGCGTACATCCAGGCAGTGTGAAAGATATCAGTGAAGCTGAATTTATACAAATGATGTCGTATCTCACTCATCCACAAGTCAAATTTGTGGGTGAGATTGGTCTTGATTATTACTGGGATGAAAGTTTTAATGACATACAGAAACAATTTTTTATCAAACAAATTGAACTGGCAAATGAACATGACTTACCCATCACCATCCATATGCGTGAATCGACTGATGATGTCTATGAGATTCTTAAAAAACATCCCGTAAACAAAAAAGGGATTGCGCACTGTTTTACAGAAGATGTCGCATCTGCTCAAAGATTTATTGATCTTGGATTCTACGTTGGCGTTGGTGGGATTGTAACATTTAAAAATGGCCAAAACATCAGAGATTTAGTCTTGAACTTACCTTTTGATAAAATACTCAGCGAAACAGATTCCCCTTATCTTGCGCCTGTACCTAAAAGAGGCAAAAGAAATGAGCCTGCTTATGTGTCATATGTGGGTGAAGCCATCGCAGAGTTAAAAGATGTTTCTAAAGAGACTGCTCAAAAACAATTATTTGATAACTATCTAACACTCACAAATAAATAAATGTTATGAAGCACCTTTCAGATTTGAGGGGTGTTTTTCTGTGCTACAATAAAGAAAAGGTGGGATACTTAATGAAAGATAGAAAAATATTGCTTAAGCTATTAAAACATAATATAGAAAGGTATGAAGAAGATCTTTTTACTGCGTTTAAAAAGGATTTAGGGAAGTCCAAATTTGAAGTCTATACAACAGAAATTGGCATCATCAAACAAAGTATTTCTCATAACATTAAAAACATGGATAAGTGGCTTAAGGATGAAAAAGTAAAGACACCACTGTATCTATTTGGTAATAAAAGTAAGATTGTAAGATCACCTCTGGGTAAGGTGTTAATCATCTCTAGTTTTAATTATCCATTTCAATTACTCTTTGAACCACTGATTGGTGCACTGGCATCAGGCAATATTGTTGTATGTAAGCCATCAGAATTTGTGCCCAACATCAACAGTGTGATTGATATGATCTTAAAGGCAACCTTTGATGAAGGTGTTGTTCGTTTTGTACAAGGGGATAAAGAAGTCACACAAAACTTATTAAAAGAAAAGTTTGATCTCATCTTCTTTACAGGCAGTGAAAAAGTGGGTCGCATTATTTATGAGAAGGCTGCAGAAACTTTAACACCGGTTGTCTTAGAACTGGGTGGTAAAAGCCCTGCCATCGTTTATGATGATGCAAGTTTAGAAGTAGCCGTTTCACGTATTGTTTGGGGTAAGTTTCTAAATGGGGGACAGACTTGTGTTGCGCCAGATTATGTTTTGGTGGATAAAAATATAGAAAAAGTATTTATTGAAAAATGTATTGCTTCTATAGAAAAGATGTTCAGTCTTGAAATCACCAGTATTGTTTCTCAAAGTCATATTAAACGATTAGAGAAACTTATTGAAGCATCGGATGTGATTTATGGGGGTGTTGTGCGAGGTTTTAAAGTGATGCCGACCTTAGTCAAAGCTAATATGAGTGATAAAATCATGAAGGAAGAAATCTTTGGGCCGATCTTACCCATTGTTACTTTCGAAAATGATCCAAAACCTTATATCACAAAAGACCCTTTATCTCTTTATGTTTTTACAGAAGATAAGAAAAAAGCCAATACCTTGATGAAAGAAGTGTCCTTTGGGGGTGGGATGATCAACAATACGATCTTACATCTGTCAAATCCAAATCTTCCTTTTGGTGGTATTGGAACTTCAGGTATGGGTTCTTATCATGGTCGTTATAGTATTGATACTTTTACCCATAAAAAAGCAATCATGACATCCAGTACCTTTCTGAATCATAAATTATTAGAACCACCTTATAGTAAGTTTCAAATGAAGCTGATGCGTAGAATTTTAAAATAAAAAGAGAACTTTCAAAGTTCTCTTTTATAATGTATCGAAGGTTGTGAGTGTGATTTGGTATTTGTGAAGTAAGTCTTTGACTTCCTTACTTCTGAGTAAATCAAGCTCAACTTCTCTTTCTTTAAGATATCCTGATTTTTGTGATAAGTGCGGTTCGACAAAAGCTGGATGGCAATTAATCTCAAAAACTTCTGCATCAATATCTTGAATATCTTTCAACATGATTTCTAATTGCTGTAAGGTGGTTTTATCTTGATAGAATCTTTGGTCAGTTGGATAGGTTGTTTTAAGACCACTTGTATCCGCAAAAACTTTGTCTTCAGGATTTCCAATCCAATAGTTTCTTAAAGGCAAATTGTATTCTTTCGCAAGTTTTTTTGCGACTTCAAAGAGATTTTCAGTAAAACAGTGCACATTATGGTGTGAATCAAGGTGTGTGGGTTTGATGTCAGTGGATAAGAAGCGTTCAATTTGTGCGCGCCATTCATCTTCTACTTCTTGAAGACTAATGTGATTTAGAAAGTCGCTGACATGATGGAAGGTGCCGTCTTCTTTTTGTAAGGAAGGCACTTTGTTTCCTAATAATGGTTTTGTGTCTTGTAAGGTAAGTCCCAGATGGACACCAATTTTAAGACTTGGAACATGTTTCGCAAGTTTCATACTTTCCATAAAATGTTCACTCACAGGAAGCGCTGTTGTGGAAGTGACGACGCCTTCTAAATGGGCACATAAAATGCCATAAGAGACGCCATAAGTTAAACCGAAATCATCGGCATTGATAATGAGTTTTTTCATCGGATAGACTCCTTTCGTAAATACAGTATAACGAAAAAAAAGGATTATTGAAAATCCTTTTTTAATAACTCAAATGCTTCTTCAAATTCCTTTATTGGAAACATATAATATGTGCCATGTTCTGAAATATCTGGATCACCATGGTAATAGTCTTCACCATATTTAAAATAGGTTGTCGAATAGTTTGACTTTTCCCAACTAATAAGGTGAAAACTGGTGAATTCAAGTGTCAGTAAGACTTCGACTTTATCTTGATCAAAAATGGGAGTTTCTACATAGCTGAAGGGTAATGTATCCAAAATATTTCTAATTTCTTTTTCATGATATACTTTCCCTTCAAGTTCAATGTTGACATAAGTTTCAAGTGGTACTTCTTTAAGGTCATAACTGGGTTTATCCACAAACGATACATAATGATACGCAAAATAGTCGGTGGTACCTGTGTAAGTCACAAGATACATGTCATCTCTGAGCGCTTTGGTTTCAAAGCTGGTGTTTACGACCTTACCGCTAGGAACTTCAACGTATTTGGGGTTAATCTCTTTTTCAACTGTTTTTAGAAACCACTGTCTTTCATTAATGGGATAAGCGATGTAACGTTCATTTTTAGAAATGAATAAATTACGTGGTATCAAATAATGACCATCTTGATGATTTAAGAATTCAAACATATTATTTTGACCATAATTATGTTCTTTGGTGAGAAAGAGTGCATTTTCGAAATTATAGACTTTAATCATCCCGTCAAAAGAAACAATGCTGAAATCTTTATCATCGTATATGACTTCATAGTTTTCACTTTCACTTAAGATAAGGTCATTTTTATAAATTGATGTTCTGGAGAATCGATATCCTTTAAGAAATATGATGGTTGAAAATAATAGAATATTAAGGATAAGTAGTGTGATAATTTTTTTATTCATCAATACGGCCTCCTTTTTCAACTGTCAGGACTTTGACTTTATCTTTATCACCCACATGGACAAATTCTAAATAGAGTGTGTCAGGTGTTTTTTCTGTATTGACGACGATGAGTGATTGATTTGTTTGCATGAGATTGATGCCGTAGTTATTCATACTGATAAAGTCTGTATTAAAGCATTCAAATTCTCGACAACCTTTAAAAGAGTAAACAGTATCACTGATAAGAAATGGATTTACTTTACTGGCTTTATATAAAAGCACTGTCCGTCCATCTTTTAATGTGTAGAGCTTTTTGAAATTAAGATGGATATTTCCCAAGGTGATTTCATCATTCAGTTCATAAACACTGTCTATTTTTTTGTCGATTTCTTCTTTTTCACCTGGATAGAGTGTAAAATTGTTGTTAGCGAAGGTATGTTTGATGGCGTAGAGTTGTGTCGCTGTATAAATAAGCATGCCCACAAGACTGAGTGTTAAAAGTATTTTTAAAATACCACGGTCTTTGTAGACTTTGTTGAATTCTTCTGCAATCTCTTTTGGATTTCCCATATCATTGATAATCTCCTTTTCGCTAAGGGAAGAAGCATCGCGTGCCTCTTCAATATGGTTTTGAAGTTCCTTTCTTATTTTGTGTCTCACAAAAGGGTTTTTGATGTCATGTGAGATTGAGTCTAGAAATTCTTCCATCATACAAAGTTCATCACCTTCATGACACCTTGTGAAAAAACTTCCCATGAAGTTTTTTCTTCATCCAAAACTTTGATCCCTTTTTTGGTGATTTGGTAATATTTTCTTTCACGATTCTGATCGGTAGTTTTTTTGTATGATTTTAAAAGTCCTTGTTTTTCTAAACGGTGTAAAAGGGGATAAAGTGTTCCTTCTTTGAGTTCAAAAATGTTTTCTGATCGAATGCGTAAGTTCTCCACAATTTCATAACCATACATATCTTGATTGTTTAATAGTGACAAGATGAGTAGGGGTCCACTATTTCTGATTGATTCTGATTGTTTCATTGGATGCTTGTTCCTTTCTTTTTATGATCTTACTGAAGTATACATGCGTTTCATTCGACCAAGCGTCTTTTATGAGATGTGTGTGTTCGAAGAATTCTAAAGTGATGTTGTGGTAGACAAGTTGTAGTTTTCCTAAATGTGTTTTGTCCATAAAGCGATATGCTTTACTTGAAACATGATAAGAGTCGACCGATCCATCTGGGTTAAAATAAACAAGTTGAAAATCTGGGTCGTCTTCTAAGACATCGCCCTTGATGTAGGGGTGTTGCCATATTTCGTAGTTTTTGTGTTTTACATTGATGCATGGATAAAGTGCTATGTAATCTTCTTCTTGAAGAATTGTGCCGTCTTCCGTTTTCATTAAATTCCTCCCTTGTGTCTCTAGGTATATAATACATAGAGGCGCAAAGTATGTCAATAAAAAAAGAATCACATTTGTGATTCTAGTGTGTTGTCTTTTTAGCGATGTAAGATCCAAGTCCTTGAATGAGTGAAACAATTAAGATAATCACAAAGACTGAGATATAAAGGATGTCACGCATGTTACGATCATGTCCATAGCGTTTCACAAAAATCCCTAAGCCCCCTGGTCCAAATGATCCAGCGATGGTGGTAAGACCAAATAATACAATTAAAGTGATCGAGGCACCGCGTGCTAAGCTGGGAATGCTTTCTTTTAAGTAAACACGGATGATGATGTCTTTATTTGAAAGACCCATGGATTGTGCAGCTTCAATGAGGCCTGCATCAATATCTAAAAGGGCTGATTCAACTTGTCTTATAAAGAAGGGGATTCCACCAATCACAAGAGGTATGATGGCACCTATAACAGAGAGTGATTTTTGTTTAAAAAGAAAACTCACTGTAGGAAAAAGCATCATATAGAGAATAAAGAAAGGAATGGACCAAATAAGGTTTGTGAATGCATCAAGGAAGCGGTTCATGTTTTTATTCTCTAAGATGCCTTGCGGTTTTGTGACGACAAGAAAGACCCCAATGATTAAACCAATAATGATAATGAGTGATCCTGAGACCAACATCATCTGTAATGTTTCTTTAATGGCGATTTTGAAATCATCAAAGTAATAGATGAAATTTGGCATGAGTTCATTAAGCATGGATGAGGACCTCTACTTTCGTATATTCTTTTAAGTATGAAATGGCTTCTTCCTGAATTTTGACATCACCCTTTAAAATTACAATGAGTGATCCTAAAGGCATATTCTTAATGACATCGACGGTACCATAGATAATGGATGCGTGAATGTCGAACTTTTTAGAGATATCAGAGATTAAGGGGACTGCAGTTTCAGAACCGATAAAATCAAGTTTGAGTACGTATTGATTGTTCTTAATATCTAAGACATCATGGTTTTCGTTGAGTATGTCTAGAATCTTATCCACATTGCGCATGGAGGATGTGAATTCTTTGGTGATATCACTGATGGGATTGGAGAAGACTTCTTGAACACTGTTATCTTCCACAATGAACCCGTCTTCCATCACAGCCACATGATCACAAATTTCTTT
>CAYSBB010000004.1:9739-14841 GCA_964429205.1 uncultured Erysipelothrix sp. | reverse complement strand
AGGTCTGTACCATCCACAATGACTTGACCAGAATCGGGTCTTTCTAGTAGGTTGAGTAAGCGTACCATGGTACTTTTACCAGCGCCACTGTATCCAATGATGCCGAATATTTCTCCTTCTTTAACATGTGTAGAAACATTTTGAACAGCCTTGACCGTGTTGGATTTGGTTATAAATGTTTTTGAAACGTTGTGTAGTTGTATCATAGTATCATCCTTTAAAATAAAAAAAGTACCTGCTAAGGGACGAATAAGTCGTGGTACCACCCAAATTTATATCAATAAGATATCTTCAAAGTGTTAACGGGTCTACCGGCATCATTTAATATAATTTCGATGATGCTACTCCAAGGCCATCCTTTATCTTATATGTTGTCTTATTACACCAAATTAAGACTCTCTTTGAACATGTTTTTGATAAATTCTTCTTTTCTTAGTATTTAGTGATATTTTGACTTAAATGGACATAAAAGTCAAGATAAACACGATTTTGTGATATAATACGACAGGAAAGTGGTGTAACTATGAAAAATAAAACAAATGAGCTGGTTTTACAAGCTTTGATTGCGGCTGCTTATGTGGCACTTACCTTTGTGTTTCAAAGTTTGTCTTTTATGCCTTCTCAATTTAGAATCTCAGAATTTTTAATTATCGTTGTGTTAATTCATCCTAAAAATACATTGGGTATTGTTTTGGGAACCTTGATTGCGAATCTACTCAGTCCAATTGGACCTTTAGATATTGTGCTTGGAACCTTTGCGACATACTGTGCAATTTGGATGATGGTACGTTTGAAATCAAAGGGTCTGAAATATTTGGCACCTGCCATTGCGAATGGTGTGATTATTGGACTGATGTTAGCATTTGTCTTAGATATGAACCTATGGGTTGCGATGAGTTCAGTATTTGCATCTGAAGTTGTGGTGACCTTTGTGCCTTGGATCCTCGTAGGTGATAGAATTTTGAAAAATGATGGAATCCGTGAGATTTTGGGCTAATCCCACAATCTCCCATAATGTTGTGATTTTGATAAAACCCACTGTTTAGTGGGTTTTCTTCATGTTTGAGATAAAAACTCATATGAAAAGTGTAAATATTTGACCTTAAAAACGTCTTGTGTTATTGTTTGACAGTCTTTTTTGAAAGGAGACATTTGATGAAAAAACATATGATGTTTATAATCACAATGATAACAATGGCTTTATTAAGCGGTTGTGCAATTAGTGCGGATACAACAACAGATTTGGTTTATCCATCATTTGATACACAAATAAATAAAATCGAACCTAAACCCTATAGAACAGAAATTGAAGAAGAATTAGTCGATCTTGAGGAACCATGGGTGGAAACACAAAATGGTTTACACGATGTGCCCGGCGGCGCAAGTTTCATTAGCGCCAAAGTCAGCGATGGTGTGAGGGGACATGCAATTAAAAAGTTTGCGGTTTCTTATAACATCGATGATACGCGACTAACACGTGTAGAACTTCCTGAAGAGAAGGAAGTAGTCCCAACAACACCGACAATTTATGCAAATGGCCAGGCCGCCAAACCAGGCGCAACCTTTACATCTTCAAGAATGACCCGTTATGGTTATGACTGTGTAGGATGTAATTATGCCAATGAACGTGGGAATACTTCAGCAGGAATCCAAATAGGAAACAACGAAGTACGCCAAAAAGACGGTTCATGGAAAAAAGGGATTACTTATGAAGGGTATTATATTATCGCAACTGATGCAGCCATTCCGCTGTGTACGATTGTCGAAGTTTCAAACCATACCATCAGTGGTTATGGTATTGAACCTAACAAACCTTTTAAAGCCATCGTTTTAGATAGAGGTGGCGCTATAAAAGGATCTAAGACAGACCTTTTCATTGGATCTGAAAGTGATCCAACTGTTTATATGGGAAGAAAATACCCAGTAGACATTGAAATCATTCAGTTAAACAGCCGAACAAAAACAAATGGTATGTTTAATTGTGGTGTATAAAATAAAAGAAAAAAATCCTCGCTTCATGCGGGGGTTTTTTGTCTTCAATATCGATGATTCAAAGTCGGCATTTTTCATGGTATAATTTGATTATGAAAAAACTCAGCATTCAAGAAGCTATTGTGGTTGAAGGCAAACATGATGGGGATAAAATTAAATCTTGTATTGATGCAGATATCATTTATACACAAGGCACCCATCTTTCTTTAAAAACTTTGGCTCTCATTAAACAAACAAATAAAACGCAAGGTGTGATTGTTTTTACAGATCCAGATGGACCGGGAGAAATGATTCGTACGAGAATTATTGAAGTAGTCGGTACGTGTAAACATGCATCACTTTCTTTAAAACAAAGTAAGTCTAAAAGAAAAGTAGGCATTGAACATGCATCGTGTGAAGATATTGTAGAAGCATTAAAAGAAGTTGCGACTTTTGATGTTCAAAAGACAACACTTTCTCAAGAAGATTTTTTTGCGCTGGGGCTCAGTGGACAAAAAGACTCGCAAGAAAGACGCGATTTTTTATCGGAAAAACTCAACATTCCACACACCAATGCGAAGCGTTGCTTTAAATATTTAAACATGATGGGAAAAACAAAAGAAGAACTAGAAGATTTATTGAAGGAGAGATACATTGGAAACAATCGCAAATAAAACAGTCAGTATGAAATACTTAGAAAAGTACGAGCGTTATGCGAAAAAGAAGTTTGGTCAGAACTTTATCATTGATCCTTCAGTTGTGAAGACCATAGCGCGCCACAGCGGCCAAGGACCGCTTGTTTTGGAGATAGGGCCCGGTTTGGGTGCTTTGACCCAACAGCTCGCTTTAAACTACGATAAAGTCATTGCGTATGAAATTGACGAACATATGGTCGAAATTTTAAAAGAAAGCTTAGAAGGATTAGACAATGTGGATGTCCACTTGGAAGATTTCTTGAAAGCTGATATTGAATATTTAAAAGGGACACCCTTAGATGTATGTGCCAATTTACCTTACTACATTACAACACCCCTTCTTTTTAGACTGATGGAACTTGATGTGAATCATATGACCTTAATGGTTCAAAAAGAAATCGGGGATAGACTCAGCGCAAAACCTGGCACAAAGGACTATAATGCCCTAAGTATTCAAATTCAATATTACTTTGATGTGAGTATTGCGATGCGTGTATCTAAGGAATCCTTTCACCCACGCCCACAAGTAGAATCCATCGTGGTGAATTTAAAACCAACGGACAATACCATGTCTTATGATGAGAAGGCATTCTTTGAATTCTTAAGAGCATGTTTTCAATTTAGAAGAAAAACACTTTTAAACAATTTAAAGACTTTAAATGATACAACAGATTTTAAAAAAGTTTTAGAAGACTTGGGCTATGAAGCCAACATTCGTGCAGATTATCTATTACTGGATGATTTCTTAAAGATTTATGGTGCGATTTATGATGCGTAAAAAATCTTACGCCAAAATTACCCTCTTTCTTTATGCTTATAAAGAGGGCGATATCTTGAAGTTTAGAAATGTGATTGTGCCCATTGATCTTTTTGATATGGTTTATTTAGAAAAAAACGATGTAATGGAAATCAGTACCAATAAAAAGTATTTACCCAACGATAAAAGAAACACAGTTTATTTAGCATTAGATCTTTTAAAGAAGCAATACGGGATTACAGATAACTTTAAAGTTCATATCGTTAAAAACATCCCAGCACAATCGGGTCTGGGTGGTGGCTCCAGTAATGCTGCTACCATTATTAACATGTTTGATGAAATGTATGATTTAAAGATGTCTTTAGAAGAGAAAAATGACATCGCAATGCAAATTGATGAAGATACACCGTACTGTGTCTTATCGAAGCCAGCCATGGTTGAGGGTATTGGTGAAATTGTGACCCCTTTTGATTTAGAGATGGATCTTTATTATATTGTGGTGAAACCTGGATTTGGGGTAAGCACAAAGTCATTTTTAAGAAAGTTTAATGATGTTGATTTAGCCTATGCATCACACATGGAACTGATGAAAGATGCCCTTTTAAATCAAGATTATGATGAGATGATTTCGCTTCGTTATAACGGTTTTCAAAACACCGTCACCAAACGCTACAATGCCATGAGTCATGTGATTGATCGTTTAGAATCCATGGAACTTGATGGTGTGGGGATGAGTGGCAGTGGGTCCGTGGTCTTTGGACTTTCAACATCTAAAGAAAAAGTGATGGAAATATATGAAAAAATTGCGCTTGAATATCCATTTGTGAAATATGGACGCGTATTAAAATAGGAGGAAGATTTATGAAATATGCAATTGTACTTGCGGCTGGTAAAGGAACCAGAATGCAATCGAACATCAACAAGGTGATGCACCCTTTACTTAACAAACCCATGATTGGCCATGTGGTAGACCACTTAGAAGCCATTGATATTAAAGAAACTGTTGTGGTTGTCGGACATGAAAGTGAAGGGATTAAAGATTATCTTCAAGATCGCGTTCAATATGCCACACAAACTGAACAAATTGGTACTGCAGATGCGGTTAAAAAAGTAACACAACTTGAATGTAAAGTGGGCTCAACTCTCGTTCTTTTTGGGGATGGCGCTTTAATTCAATCTGAAACTTTAGAAAGTATCTTTGAAGCACATAATGGTGCTGAATTAACGATTGTGACGGCAGTGGTGAAAAATCCAGGGCGTTATAACCGCGTCATTCGTGATACACAAGGAAATGTGAAGAAGATTGTAGAAACTTCAAAAGCAACAGCCCTTGAAGCAACTTCCAACGAAATTAACTTGGGGGTATATGTCTTCAATAATGAGCTTTTATATAAATATTTACCTGAAATTGATAATGATATGAAGGAAGAGCTGAATATAATTGACCTTGTATCTATCATGCGTAAAAATGGTCATTCAATCCAAGCGATTCGCGTTGAAGATGAAAGTGAATTTATGGGAATCAATGATCGTGTTGAACTTCATAAAGCCAACAAGTGGCTTCAAACACGTATTAATGAAAGACATATGTTGGGTGGTGTCAGTATTTTAGATATGGATTCAGTCTTCATCGGTCCTGATGTTAAAATTGAAGCCGATGTTACAATCCATCCCAATGT
>CAYSBB010000004.1:0-9639 GCA_964429205.1 uncultured Erysipelothrix sp. | reverse complement strand
TAGGAGATCATACAGCTTGTGCACATTTAAGCTATTTAGGTAACGCAAAGGTTGGAAAATATGTTAATATAGGTTGTGGAGTCGTGAGCGTCAACTACGATGGTAAGACAAAAAATGAAACCATCATTGGAGATCACACTTTTGTAGGTAGTCAAGTCGGCCTTTTAGCCCCCATTAATATTGGGAAAGAAGTCGTCGTGGCGGCTGGATCATTTATTCAAGATGATGTGGAAGATGGTGCATTAGCCATTTCTCGACCACAACAAGTGAATAAGAAAAATTCAGGAAAAAAATATTTAAGTGAAAAGGGAAAGATTTAAACTATGGACAATATTATTATATTTGCATTATCGACCAATGTAGCTTTAGCAGAAGAGATTTGTGGACACTTAAACTTAGGTTTGGGACGCATCGCAGTACGTCACTTTGCGGATGGTGAGATTTTAATTGAACCAGATGAAACGGTACGTGGAAAAGATGTCTTCTTAATTCAGTCCACCTCAAAACCAGTCAGTGACAGTTATATGGAAGTTCTGATTGCACTTGATGCATTCAAACGTGCTTCCGCAAACTCAGTCACCGTTGTCATGCCTTATTATGGTTATGCACGCCAAGATAGAAAAGCGCGCGCAAGACAGCCCATCACCGCAAAGCTCATGGCTGACTTACTTCAAACAGCCGGTGCTGACCGTGTTGTGACCATTGACTTACACGCATCACAAATTCAAGGATTCTTCAACATTCCGATTGATGACCTTACTGCTGTTGCGATGATTGGTCAGTACTATAGAAAAAAAGACTTCCAAGACCAAGTGGTTGTCGTATCACCGGATCATGGTGGTGCAACGCGTGCCCGTCGTCTTTCAGATACCATTCCAAACTCAACCATTGCGATTATTGATAAACGTCGTACCAAACCCAACGTGGCTGAAGCCATGAACTTAGTTGGGGATGTTGATGGAAAAATTGCGATTGTGATTGATGATATGGTGGATACTGCTGGATCACTGATGGGTGGTATTGATTTACTGTATGAGCGTGGCGCAAAAGAAGTTTACTGTGCATGTACACACGGTATCTTATCAGGTCCTGCCGTAGAAAGAATTTCCAATTCAAAAATTAAAGAACTTTTAATTACCAATTCCATTACTTTAACTGAAGAAGCAAAAAATGAACCTAAAATTAAAGAAATTTCAGTTGCATACATGCTCGCAAAAGCAATTGAAGCCATTCAGTTAAGAACACCTGTTTCAGTACTCTTTGAATTATTTGCGGACTAATGCGAATCGTTAATTTAATTATTGTATTGAATCAAGATAAAGATCAAGTATTGATGTGTTATAGAAAAAAAGACCCTTACAAGGGTCTCTATAATTTTGTGGGCGGAAAAGTAGAAGAAGATGAAGATCATCTTGAAGCAGCATATCGTGAACTCTATGAAGAAACAAATATTGCTTCAGATGAGATTCAGATTAAGCCTTTATTTTTCTCGCAATACTTTGAAGAAGGTTTAGAACTACAAGTTTATTATGGTTTCTTAAACCAAGATGCCAATCTCATTAGAGAAGTCAACCCACTTTACTGGGTTGACATTGACAGTGATTTCTCAGATACTTCCAAATATGCCGGTGATGGCAACATTGCCCATATGATTTCAGTTTTGAAATCATGGAATCACTTATAACTTGATGTAATCATCATTATAGAAACTATAAATATACGTTTCAATCTCATGCTCTGGATAGATATTATTCAGGGCTTTTTTATATGCATCCAGTTGGTCTGTATAACGTTTGATCAATGTTTCTTCATCGGTCGCATCTGTTTTATAGTCAACGATGATCACTTTATCTTCAAACACCGCATAAAAGTCAATAATGCCTTGAGTATCTTGGTCATTTCTTCGATAAAGTACAGGCATTTCACGCTCTATCATATCCGCTTGATATAAGCTTTGGGTAAAGACGTGTTGACTATAGTTGATGAGTTTTTGTTTAAACTTTGGATCTACTGATTTTAAATCATCTTCGTTTAATGTACGAAGTGGAAGTGTCTCCACAAGTTTATGGAGTGTGTTTCCATATTCAACCGCCTTCACAAAGTTTTTGTTAAATTCAAAGACTTGTGATTTAGGTGTTAGGGCTGTTTCTTCAATGAGTTCAAATCGCTTTGTGAAAACATCATGGGTTGGTTTTACAAGGGGTGTGTTCAGTGGTGTGAAAGAGACATCATTTAAATCAGTAACTGTTTTTTCAATATAGGTTGAAGAAACAGGATAGATTAAGTCAGTGCTGGAAGAGAAGTTATAAAGTAGGTGTTTATTTAGTTTTCTTTGGGGTACTTCTTTCATCACATCTAGGAAGATCAGTTTCTGTTCGGCGCGTGTTGTGGCGACATAAAGTAAGCGAAGATATTCTTCGACACTTTTTTGAACTTGAATGGATTCTGATAGATGTCGATAAAGACTTGTTCTTTCAAGATGATAAGGGCCTGTTAAGTCTTTAAGTGTAATCCCAAATAAGTCATCACTTAAAACACGACCATTAAAATCTTGTTGGTTGATGCGGGAAGTGGGCCAAATAAAAGTGACTGGATATTGTAGTCCTTTGGATTGATGCCATGTCATGACGCGTACCACATCTTCATCATCATTGAGCGCCACAGCTTCTGAGTTTCTTTCATCATCGATTTCTTTAATGAACTGACTGAAACCAATGATGCTGGCGTGGTTGTTTTGTTGGTAGATGGTTGCTTTTTCTAAGAGTAAATCAAGGTTTGTTTTGACTTGAACTGATAATTTCTCATGATATGTATTGTTGGTGTTATATAGATCGACTAAAACACTGAGTAAATCTAAGTGTTTATAAGCACTGATTTTAGTGTGGATAAAATTATAGGTTTCAATATCTTGTATCTTTAAAGCTATCTTAAGATCATCATTCTCAATCTTTAGTTTGGCAATTTTATTATCATCATAACCAACAAAGGGTGATTTTAAGACAGAGACCAAGTAATAAGGATCTTGATTGATGCTGTAATGTAGCCATGCTAGGACTTGACTGACCACTTCTGATTTAAAGAACCCACTCATATCATCCACAAAGTGTGGAATGTTAAAACTCTCAAATGCCTGTTTAAGATATTTTTTGGGTGCATGGGTACGAATTAAAATTGTAATGTCTTTAAAGTTTGTCCCTGCTTCGTTGAGTTTGATGATTTCTTGCGCAATGAGTTTTGCGCGTAGTGTGTTGATGTCTTTTGATAAAAGTTTGGTGTCATGTTCATTTTCATAATTTTCTGTGGTGAAGAGTTTCATCTCAACCAAAGGATTGTTGACTTTGGCTTTAAAGTTTCCAGCTGATACACTGTCATCCTCTGTATAATGAAAGCCTTCAGTGTAAGACATGAGTTCTGTGTAAAGGTCATTGTTGTAGTGGACAATGTTGTGAGAGGAACGATAGTTCACCAAAAATGGTATTTTGTGAATATCAGATGCTTTGAGATAATTCATCATGAGTTCAGGTTTTGCGCCTCTAAATTGATAAATGGATTGTTTTACATCACCCACTCTAAAAATATTATCACCAGTTGAAATCAGCTTAATGATGCTGTCTTGATAGTCATTGGTATCTTGAAATTCGTCCACCATGATTTCCTTGTACCTTTTTTGCATAATCTTTGCGATGACACCCTCTTGTGCTTCTAAGATTTTGAGTCCATATTTTTCAAAATCATCAAAATCAAAGGCTGACTGAGATTCTTTTAAAGCATCATAGTTTTCTAAGTATAAAAGTGAAAGTTCAAGAATCAGGTCAATGATTTCTTTTTGGTCTTTTATGGTTTCGAATATTTCATCAAGTGGTAGTGCGTCTTTGATTACTGTGTTGATGCTTTGGGTTAAAGCCTTCATATCATTTGCAAGATGTTTTGCTTTTGGGGCTGATTTGAGTTTGATATCAAGATAGGGAATCAAGTTTTGATAGAACGTGATGTCTTTATTTTCAATCATTTTTAGGAGTTGATATACGTTGTCTTGAAGTTTGTTGTAGGGACTTAAGAGTTCTGGTTTTCCTTCTGATTCAAAGATAAACACACTTTCATCGATGTAGTGATCCAGATTATCTTTAAGAATTTGAAGATTAAGCTTGTAGTGATTGAAGAATGCTTCTTTAATTTCATGTGGTAACAGATTAAAGTCATCGACTGTATAAAGGGCTATGATTTCTGTCAGTGTGTTTTCTAAATGTGGTTTGGAGTTTAAATAGCCTGCTGTTTTTAAAATACTGTCTTTTAAAGGTTCTAAGTAACCTGGGTTTAAAAGAAGATGATTTAATAGTGTCATCATGTCTTCAGGTTTTTCTCTTGAAAAGTCTTGAAGAGTTTGATTAAGTGCTTTTTGTTTGTAGATTTCCGCAAGGGCTGGGTCTAAAATATTGTCTGCTCTTGCAGGATCAATATTTAAAATATAACCATAGTCTTTTATCATGCTTAAACAGAATGAGTGAATGGTGGTAATGGCGGCTGTTTCTACCAGTGATATTTCTCTTTCTAGTATTTCTTTTGAGGAAGGGTCTTCTAAAAGTCTTTCATTTAAGCTTTCCAAAAGTTTGATTTTCATATCCCCAGCAGCAGCTTCAGTAAAAGTAAGGGCACAGATCTCATTAACGCTGAGTCCATCTTGTAAGATGCGTTTCATGAGGCGTTGAATTAAAACGGATGTTTTTCCTGCACCTGCAGATGCAGAAACAATCACATTTTGGCCCAGTGCTAAAACGGCTTCTTCTTGTTTGGGATGTAGTTTAAATGCTTTACTCATGTGTTTCACTCCAGATTCCATCAGTGTTGATTAAAGGTCTTGTTTGAAAGTCGTGTTCCAGTGCATCTAAATCGATGATGCCATTTAGTATATTGCGTTTAATTTTATGTAGCATCAGTTTCATAAAGTCTTCAATAATATCAATGTCAAAGCCAGTATCATTTTTAAATTGTTTGGCTGGTCTTGATGATTTAAAGCCTTCTGGATCTAAACCATAACTTTCCAAGTCTTGGAAAGTCCAACCGGTATAAACAAATTGTTCTTTATATTTGGCTTCAATTTGAGATTTGTCTTGAAGTGTGATGCCGCGACTTTGAAGATAACTGTTTTCTAAGCGTTTTGATCGTTTACGATTTAAAGCGTAGTAATAAACACCAAAAAGTGATGCATCAAGTTTTTGTCTTAAGACCAGTGCATAGGTTAAAAGTTGTAGTTGAAGTCCCTTTTGAACACTGGCAGGTGAAAGGGTGTGATCACTGCTTTTGTAGTCAATGATCATGAATGCTTCCTGATTATCAAGATGCGCTAAGTCAATACGGTCAATGAATCCGCGCATTGAAATACCTTTAAATAGGTCTTTGTTTAAGATGTATTTTTCTTGTTGGTAAGATTTAAAAGCACTGCCTGCAAGTTTTTCTTGAATGCTTTGAACATGTTCATTGAGTGTTTCTTGATGAAAGTTTAATAGAAGTGGAATTAAAGCATTGTGTGTGGAGAAATAAGGGGCGTAGTTTGACCATAAACTTTGATAATCTGTCGTGTTGTCTTGAAGCATCTTCTCAATATATTCATGACTAAATGTCCCCAAGATACGTCCGTCAAATCCAAAATCAAAAGGTCTTGATAGTTTTAAACCATCTTCTAAGAAATAGTCATAGGGACGGTTCATATATTTCTCTAAAGAGGAGACAGACGCTTCTAAGTATCCATCTTTAAGGTATAGTTTTTCTGCAATGTCTTTTGTGAGTTGTGATGTTTCATCCATAAAAGGATTGGCTTCTAATATGTGCCAAGCTGTAGGTTTTTGTATGTCATAAGTTCTTACAAAGTTTTCAACTGGGAAGGAAGGTTCTTGTGCTTTACCCTCAAAATTAATGGTGTGATAGGAAAGAATGAGGTTTTCCGATTTCTCAAAGAGTCGATATTTTTCTTTTAAGGCAGCATTGTTACGGACTGTTTGTGAAGGGAAACCTTGAATACGCGCACAATATGCTTCATCTAAAATACCACTTCTTCCTTTAATACCAGGTAAAGTCTTGGCGCTGAGTCCTAAAGCAATCAAGTGCTTGTGGGGTTCTAAAGGGAGGTTATTTAAGTCATATAGCTTGAGTGTCGGATGTTTAATGCTTTCATCACTGAGTGCATCAATTTGATACTTCACTACATGTAGGTTATCACTTGTGATATAAAGAATGGCATTTTGTAAGTATTGGCGAATTTTTGCGGATTTAATGGGATTGTTGTTTTGAATGATTTCAAGTGCATAAATGAGCTTGTCATCAAGGGGTAAGTTGTTGAGCGTATTTAAGACTTCTTGAAGTGCTAAAACATCGTCTTGGATCTTTTCTTGAATACTTAAGATATCTCTTGTGATGGGCACATCTGAGTCTGGCGCAAGATTAAAAGGTTCAAATATAGCGTTATGTGTCATTTGAAAGTGTTCAATATAAAAGAGTAGGTTTTCAGTTTCTCTTAAGTTGAGTGCATTGGCTTGTAATATTTGTAATACATGATCTTGTGTTGGTTTTTCAATGTAATTTAAAAGGGCAAGATATTGTTTTTTGATTAAATCAAAAGAGAAGTCTTGATCAGATTCATAACCATAACGCTTTAAAACACTGAGCACAAAGGCTTCGTTTTGTATTTTATTGGGGATGATGAGTCCAACATCTTCTAAGTGATTGTCTAAAATATATTGAATGGCGCCTTCGAGTTCTTGTCTGAAGTTAAGGGCGTTTTTATATTTGACGGATTGTGGTTTGGTTTGATTGTTTAATTTTAGTTTTTCTATTTGGTGTGTTTCAAGATAATTTAGCTCATGATGTTTTAAACCATCTTCAAGATAAACCATATCTGATGAAGGTGTTTTCATGGGTTTATGAAGTGCAGTAAAGATTGTTTGAATTTCTATGTCATATTCATTATCTGTGGGTAAAAAATCAGGAGTAATCCCATAACCATCCAAAATAAACTTAAAACTTAAAAACTCATCGAGTATTTTGGGGAATTTGATGAGTTCTTTGAGTAATTTGAGTGGTAAATTTTGAATTGTTTCATAATCTTTTAGAAATTGTGCGTGTAGGTTTAAGTCGTTTTCATAAAACGATGCTTTAAAAGGTAAGATATGAATCCCTGTTAAAACATTTTCTTTTTTAAGATAATATTGTCTTAAGTCTTGTGTCTTTTGCGATGAAGTAATGATTGTCTTTCTCATGATGCACCCCTTTTAAACAGTATATCATAAATCATTATTTTTGAAGTAAAAGCTTGGGTGTGATATGGTTAAAAAGTGTTAGAAAAGGATATGAGAATATGAAATTAGTATCATGGAATGTGAATGGTTTACGTGCCATTTTAAATAAAGATTTGAATGAACAGTTTAAAAAGTTTGATGCGGATATTTTTTGTATGCAAGAGATTAAGCTTCAAAAAGACCAAAATGAATTTTATCCAGAAGGATATCATGCCTATTATAATTATGCAGTGAAAAAAGGTTATTCTGGAACGGGTGTCTTAAGTAAAGTTGAACCGATCAGTGTGACTTATGGACTAGATATTGAGGAACATGACCAAGAAGGGCGTTTGATTACTTGTGAGTACGAAGACTTTTATCTTCTTTGTGTTTATACCCCCAATTCACAAAACAAGCTAAAGAGACTTGATTATCGTATGACTTGGGAAGATGCATTTTATGAGTATGTGCTTGATTTAGAAATGAAAAAACCTGTGATTATCACAGGAGACTTAAACGTAGCGCATGAAGAAATTGACCTTAAAAACCCAAAAACAAACAGACGTAATGCGGGCTTTAGTGATGAAGAGCGTGAAAAAATGACACGTCTTTTAGATTCAGGCTATATTGATAGTTTCAGACACATTCATGGTAATGTTGAAGAACGTTATTCATGGTGGAGTTATCGTGCAGCTTCAAGAGATCGAAACGTGGGTTGGAGAATCGATTACTTTGTGGTTTCTGATAAGCTGAAAGACCGTATTGAAGATGCAGATATCTATGATCAGGAGTTTGGAAGTGACCATGCGCCTGTCATGTTGAAGTTAAAATAAGAAAAACTAGAGTATGTGCTCTAGTTTTTTAATGTCCACTGCATGACGATGGTTCCAATTCCTGCATGGGTAGCAAGGGAAGAAGGGAGAATAGAAATGTGTTTATCGAACTTTCCAAATCGATCTTCTGCTTTTTCGATGAGGTTTGCGATAATATCTTCGCCTTCACAGTGTAGAAAATCTAAGTAATGTGTTTCAGGTGAGACGTTATGTTTTGCGAGATCGTCTAACATAATGTCGAATGCTTTTGATTCCGTTCTTGCGGTATCAAATTTATCGATAGTTTCACCTTTATTGTCTAACTTTAAGATGGGCTTAATTCTAAGTAATGAAGCCATGGTTGCGGCAGCAGGTGAAATACGTCCACTGAGCTTGAGTTGTTTTAAATCTTTAGGTAAGACAAATGATTCTGTGTTATCTACAATTTTTTGTAGTTTTTCATTGATTGTATCAATGCTTTCATTTGCTTCATTGGATTCGAGAATCACATTGATCATTCTTTGAATGGGTGAAACAAGGGTTAATGTATCGACAATGGTCATGTTGTCAAAGCCAACTTCATCCATCGCTTGAACAAAGGTTCTGTGTGTACCACTTAAATGACGTGTTATTGGAAGACAAAAGATGTGGTCATAACCTTTCTCTTTGATTTCTTCAAATAAGTTAATCATATACCCTAAGTTAGGTTGTGATGTTGTGAGTACTTGGTTATCGCGAAGACGCTCGTTAACTCCTTCAGTCGTAATTGTGATTTGATCTAAGTATTCGTTTCCGTTGTGAATGATTGTTAAAGGTGCAACATAGACACCCATTTTTTCAATTTCAGCTGGAGTGAGTGATATCGAAGAATCACAAACAATTGCTATTTTTTTCATAAAATATACCTCCATGTAGAGATTATATGTGTTAATCCTTTGATTGTCAAACTATTTAAATAATTAAAGTATTCGATGGTTATGTAAATGCATTTTATTAAACGTCTAAGCGTTGAAAAGAATGCGGTTTAAAAGGTTATCATAAAAGAAGGTGATGACTATGAATCAAGTTTTAATGACTTTAAGTAAAATTATGGAAGCAAGAGGCTACTCAGAAAGCAAACTTGCCCAATTGTCTTCTGTATCTCAAAGTACTTTAAATTCGCTTTATCAAAAAAACAATATGCCCTCAATTCCAACCTTAACAGCATTGTGCCAAGGCTTGGGCATCACTTTGAGTGAATTTTTCAAAATATTGGAACATGAACTTAGTATTGAAGAGTTAGATTTAGGTCATTATGAAGTCAGTGAATCAGAAATACGGATGCAAAAGGTAATTGAAAAATACTTGTTGTTGCCAGATGATCAAAAGAAAATATTAGAATTATTGTTAGATGCACTCGTTGATATAAAGGAGCCTTAAGTCGCGCTTCTTTTTTTGTGCGCAAAAATGGTCTATAATAGAGCTATGGAACAAACGTTAAAACACATTACAATTCAGGATGAAGTCATCACTGAACAAGAAATCATAAAATCAAAGTTTATTACTTATCTTGCACCTGT
>CAYSBB010000003.1:17240-36769 GCA_964429205.1 uncultured Erysipelothrix sp. | reverse complement strand
TCAATAACTTTGGCACGTTCTCAGATGATCTTAAAGAGCTCGCAAGAAGATCTTATGATGAAGCATGGATTGACTTCTTACCCAAAGAAGGAAAACGTGGTGGCGCTTATTGCTATAACCTGCCCCAAATCAAACAAAGCCGTATTTTTACCAACTATGGTGAAACAATGAGTGATATTGTCACCTTAGCACATGAACTCGGACACGCATATCATGGGCACATGTTAGAAGATAACTCCATCTTAAATACAGACTACTCCATGCCTGTTGCAGAAACTGCATCGACATTCTGTGAAAACATCGTCTTCAACGCTTCATTAAAAGAAGCCAGTGATGAAGAAAAAATCATGCTGATTGAATCTTCACTTCAAGACTTGGGTCAAATTACCGTCGACATTCTTTCGCGTTATAAATTTGAAACAGAAGTCTTTGAAAGAAGACAAAATGAATTCTTAGATTCAAAAGCACTTCAAGACATCATGATTCAAGCCCAAAAAGATACATACGGTGATGGCCTTGATATGGAGGCACTCCATCCATTTATGTGGCTCAACAAAGGACACTACTACAGTGCAGGAAGAAACTTCTATAACTTCCCTTATGCATTTGGCGGCTTATTCGCTTTAGGACTTTATGCACAATACGAAAAAGAAGGCGAAGCATTTGTGGAAAAATATAGAAACCTTCTCAAACTAACCGCTACCGCAAGTTGTGAAGATGTCGCCAAGGCAGCGGACATCGATACAACTGATGTCGCATTCTGGGAATCAAGCATTGCCCAAATCACAAAACGTATTGATACTTATATCGCATTAACAAAATGAAAAAATTAAAGACAGACTTAAAATTCAAAGGCATCATCATCGATGCCTACGAAAGCCAATTTAAAAATGGTGAAAAGAATTTAAGAATTGAACAAGTCACACATCCTGGTGGTGTCTGTGTTGCTGCTATTACAAAAGACAATACAGTCTTATTGGTCAAACAATACCGCTTTGGGATTGAAAAAGACCTCATTGAATTTCCCGCAGGTCTGATTGATCCAGGTGAAGATCCCATGGACACAGCCCGAAGAGAACTACAAGAAGAGACTGGATATTTAGCCCATCATATCGAAAGTGTGGGACACCTTCATTTATCACCCGGCTACAGTAATGAAATTACCTACCTCTATTTCGCAAAAGATTTAGAGTATGTTGGTACAAACTTTGATGAAAACGAAGAAATAACCATTATCGAAATACCTTTAGAGACATTTTATGATATGTGTGACACAAATCAATTTACAGACGCAAAAACTGTTGCTTTAGCCTATTACCTACAAAACAGGACCGCATAAGGTCTTGTTTTTCATATCCTTTGACAATTTTTTCGACTTCACACACAATATATCTTAGAGGTGATGCAAATGAAAGGATTCCTTGCAGATTTTACACAAGAAAAGAATATTAGAAAAGTAGCAGGCATGAGTGATGTGGTGATGAGAAGTATAGATGAAGATACCATGGTACTTCAAATGCTACAACACCATGAAAAAAACATTAATATGGGACTGGATGATACCCGCGCACCTTTCTTCCACGATGGTGTACAACATTATTTGGATAACGGTTATACCGTTGGTACCAGAAATTCAGGTGGAAGAAGTGTTGCGAATGATTTAGGAGTACTGAACTTCTCACTGATTCTACAAAATAATTTATCAGGTGCAGAGAACTACATGATGTTTTTCAACTTCTTAAAAGATGCTCTCAAACCATTAAATTTAGAATTTAAAGTAGGACAAGTAGATGGTGCTTATTGCCCTGGTAAATTTGATATCAGTGTCAATGGTAAAAAAGTTGCTGGAACCGCTCAAAGACGTATTGGAAATCGAGTTTTAGTGGGATGCTACTTAAGTGTTAATGGCGACCAAAATAAAAGAAGTCAGATTATCTCTGACTTCTATAAAATTACACAGGATGTGATTGAAGTGTTTCCTGAGAAACTCACAACACTTCAAGATGAAATGAAGAAGCCTCTTGAAGTAGAAACGGTTAAAAATTTATTGATTGAGCAATTTAAGAAACTGACATCATCATTTTCAAAACTTGATCTTAGCACTTTAGATAAAGACGCAATCAATCAAGCCATGATGCGTTCTAAGAATCAAGATACTAAATATCTGAATCGATAAAATCAATGGATCCATTTGTTGGGTCCATTTTTTTAATGCGCGCAAGTGAAACCACTGGATATCCTACTTCATCCAAGTGCTCCATGCCCTCTTGAAAATCTTTTGAAATTACAATCCCAGTTTTTACCAAACTCGCATTTGCTTTTTCCAATAGTGTCTTAACATTTCGTACAACGCTGCCACTGGCTAAAAAGTCATCAATTAAAATACAACGTTTATTTTCAATAAAACTTTGGTCTACTGTCAAATAATAATCTTGTTTTTTAGTATATGAGAAACATGCTTGTTGAAGAAAAGGTGTTTCTTTTTCTCGATGATCTTTTTTAATCACTACTAAAGGTTTTTGACTTGCAAGACTTGCAAAGACTGAAGGTGCAATACCTGAAGATTCTACCGTTAAGTAAATATCAAAATCATCTTCTGCAAAAATTTCCGCAAAACGTTCTCCCACATTTCTCATCAATTCAGCATCAACTTGCATGTTAAGGAAGGTTGAGACATCAAGAATTGATTCTGATCGCACCACTCCTTCATCTATAATTTTCTTTTTCAATAAATCCATCGTTTTAAACTCCTTAAACTATAATGTAAAAATATAAGCAATCGAAATAAATGTAATAAAGTGCATCATTTTAGGAAGTGTTTTGATTTTTCCAGAGAAAATCATGCAAAGCTCATATGACAAGAATCCTAAAACAAGCCCTAATGCAATTGATCCGGTTAGTGGCATCATCACGATCACTAGAAATGCAGGAATCACTTCTTCAAAGCCACCACTCCAATTAATATCCTTGATATTTTGCATCATGAAGATCCCAATTCCCACCATGGCAGGGGTTGTAACGGCTGCTGTGACTAAAGATAAAAGTGGATGGAAGAATGCTGAGAGTAAGAATAGTAATCCTACAACCACAGCCATAAGCCCTGTTCTTGCACCACTGATAATACCAGATACAGATTCAATATAAGTAGATAAGTTTGATGTTCCAAAAATACTTCCCACAAAACTACCCAAAGCATCTGTGACATAAATTCTTTTATTTTCTTCAAATTCCTCTTTTGAGATATGTGGGATTTGTGTTGATGCTGCAGAAAGTGTTGTTGCAGTTCCAAAGAAATCCAAAAATAAGAAGGTTAAGACAATAATCATTGAGTCTACTGATAAAAGTGAATCTAAATGCTTAATTGAAGCTAAAAATGTTGTGTCCATCATCATTTTAAAAGGTTCAACTGGAACACTGATGGGTGAGCCTGTTGGTAAATGAGGCAATGACTCAAGTACTTCAGGTGCAAAGTTTAACCAGCCATTCATACCACCCATACGAATCAGTACACCTGTAATGGCTGCACCAACCATACCTAAGAATACTGCATATTGATTTTTTCTTACTAAGAAAAATGACATCACAATAATACCTGCAAAGGCAATGATCACATTTGGATTATGAAACCCACCAAAAGCAATAAAGTTTCCTGCATCTGGCACAATGATGCCTGAGTTTTTAAAACTCACAAATGCAATGAAGACTCCCAAACCAACGGTTCCAGCTTGTTTTACAGAAACCGGAATGGCGCTGATCATTTTTTGCCTTACTCCTGAAAAGGATAAAATTAAAAATAAGATTGAACTAGCAAATACTGCAGCCAGTGCTTCTTCCCAAGTTTTTCCCATTTGCATGACTACTGAAAATGCGAAGAATGCATTCATAGACATACAAGGCGCTAAACCCAGTGGAAAGCGTGTATAAAAGCCCATAATAAACATTGCGATTGCAGTAGATATAATGGTTGCCATAAAGACTGCATCTTGAGGCATGCCTGCTTGACTTAAAATAATTGGATTCACAAAAATAACGTAAGCCATTGATAAATAGGCAGTTACACCACCTGTAAGCTCACGTGAAAAAGTGGAATTTGCTTTTGAAATTCCGAAAAAATCATCGATTCTTTGTTTCATATTTCCTCCTACCAAAGATGTATCACCACATTTGGCAAAAGGTTTTCCTTAAGCCATAGTAAGAGATTTACGGTACTCTTGTAGAAACTTCTAAGCCATATCCTTAGAATTATATGGAGATTACTATAGCATCGTACCAAGTTTAAAATCATCCGTCAACGAAGATACGTAAAGAAATCGCATACATAAAGATTAAAAAAAAACTCCGATGGAGTTATCAATAAAAAATGGCGGAGAATGAGGGATTCGAACCCTCGGAAGCATAACACTTCACTGCCTTTCCAAGACAGCGCCTTCAGCCGCTCGGCCAATTCTCCCTATGTGCTTTATCATTATACATAATGTAACCTTTAAATTCAATGGTTATTTAAAGCGAGCATGCCTAAAACCCATTAATATCATGTATAATGGGCATAGAGGTGAATCATGTTAATACTAGATAAAATAAAAGACCAAAATAACTTCTCAGATTCCGAGTCCAAAGTTGCCGCATATATCTTAGAAAATCCAAATAAAGTCATTGAAATGACAATTCATGAGTTGTCTTTTGAAACTTACGCCAGTGCATCCACGATTACACGTTTTTGTCGTAAACTCGAAGTGGATGGTTTTACGGACCTCAAGCTACAACTCGCAAAAGAACTCAACACATACGCGCTGTCTGATTCACGCATCGCCCAAGACACACCTTTCAGTAAACTTGCATCGCCACAAGAAATCGCAAGCAGTATCATGAATCTTAATATACAAAGTATCTTAGACACTTATAATTCAATTGACATTGATAATTTACTCAAAGTCGCAAAAGATATTAAAGCTTATGATGAAATTAACTTTTATGGACGTGGCCAATCATTAATTCTTTGTGAAGAGTTTCAGTATAAACTGTTAAGAATTGGGATTGATTCAAATGTGATCATTCAAGAAGGGTTTCAAAAAATGAAATCTGCTGCACAAAACAAAAACTCACTCACCATTATGATTTCTTACTATGGAGATAGTGAACATAATCTCACCATCTTAAAAACACTGAAGAAAAGAAATATGAAAACCATATTAATTACAGGACCCCACCAAAATGCACTCACACCACTGGCAGATACTGTAGTGAGAATTCCATCTCAAGAAAAACTCGCGAATAAGATGGCTTCCTATTCAAGTAGGGCTGCCATGCAACTGGTAATTGATATTATCTATGCACTGGTATTCTCCTTTGATTATGATCAAAATTTAGAGTATGTAAAGGTATTATAAAGTAAAAAAAGGGCACTGCCCTTTTTTATTAGTCTTTATTATAAACAACGCCTTCTTTTTCAAGTTTTTCAATTGTACTTGTGAATTGTGGCAAGTAATCTTTATTCGCAACGAGCATCTCATTGAGCATGGTTCTCATTTTTGATCCTGCTTGAATGAGTGGGTTGATGGTGAAGGCTTGAAGCGCTTTACCATAGTCGCCTGTTACGGCTGCATCAATCACAACTTCTTCCATGGCTTTCATCATTTGAAGTTGTCCACGTGCTGCTGATGGGAAATTTCCCCAGTTATAAGGTACAGGACCATTTGCGGTAATGACACAACTTACTTCTACAACACTGTCATAAGGTAAGTCTGTAATGGTACCACTATTTTGTGTTGAAACAACCATGTTTGTGCGTGAGTCATTGGCGATGGAAGCGATGAGTTCACATGCTGCATCTGAGTAGTGTGCACCACCACGTTTTGCGAGTTGTTCTGGCTTGTGATCTAGATTTGGATCTTTGTATAATTCAAAGAGTTCTGCTTCTGTACGTTTTACAACTTCAGCTCTTGTTTCACCTTCTGCATAAGCTGCAAGGTTTTTATCTAACATATCTTTTTCTAGGTAGTAGTATGTGTGATAGTCACATGGTAATAAACCTAAGTCTTTAATTTGTTCGTAGTTGTATGAAATTGCGTCAATATTTTTAACACCATGTTCTTCACGGAATGTACTTTCTGGATTGAAGATTCTATCAATAAGTTTTTCAGTGACTTCTTGTCCATTTTCATCCCAAACACGGTGCCAATGGAAGTGGTTTAAACCAGCATATTTATGGAAAAGTTTATCATCATGTTTATCATAGCCCAGTGCTTCATGATTCATTTTAAATGATCCTACAGGCACATTACAAAGACCAATGGTACGTTTCCATCCTCCCACTTTAATCGCTGCTTCTGTAACCATACCAGCTGGGTTTGTGAAGTTAATGAGCCATGCATTAGGCGCAAGTTCTTTCATGTCTTTAATGATATCTAAAATGACTGGAATGGTACGGTATGCTTTAAAGATACCGCCTGCACCATTTGTTTCTTGTCCTAACATGCCATATTTTGCAGGAATTCTTTCATCACGAATTCTTGCATCTAAAAGACCCACTCTAAATTGTGTGGTCACAAAGTCAGCATCTTTCAGTGCTTCTCTTCGATCGAGTGTGAGATTAACTTCCCAGTCTAAGCCAGCTGCTTTAACCATACGTTTGGCCATCTCGCCCACGATTTCAAGTTTCTCGCGACCTTCTTCAACATCAACAAGCCATAATTCTTTAATGTCTAAACGATCTTGTCTGTTGATCATGCCTTCTAGTAACTCAGGCGTATAGCTTGAACCGCCCCCGATTGTAACAATTTTTAATTTCTTTGCCATAATAGCCTCCTTGTTAACTTTATTTTAAAACTAAGCCCCTTTGAATACAAGCAAAAGCATGGATAAAATAATTTAATTTCACCTTTTTAAACTTACTTTCGATCTTAATGAAATTAAATACCAAATCAGTATGATATACTGTGAATATGGAGGTATTTTTTTATGGAAACAATTTTAATTGGTACTTATACACGTAAAACTAGTGAAGGGATTTATCGCATAGAATTAAACAAAGAAAGCGAAAAACTTGAGAACTTATCATTGGTCGCAAAAACAGAAAATCCAACTTACTTAGAATATAATGATAAAACAAATGAACTGCTTGCGGTTTATCAAGATGGTGAAGAAGGTGGTATTGCACTTTGGAATTACCAAGATAAGCTTGCGTCTTTAAAAGAAACCATCACACAAACTGGCGTACAACCTTGCTTTGTACATTATAACGCAAAAAACAATGAATTTTATGATGCGAACTATCACCGTGGAGAAGTCCATGTTTATCAAGATGGCGCATTAAAAGAAACATTTAAATATGATGAAGGTGCCCATGCACATTACGTTCATACAGATCACAAAACAAACGCGTTATTCACCGTTGATTTGGGAAATGATGAAATTCATAAATATGTAGATTTAAAAGAAGTCTCATCCTTTAAAACAGATGAAAACGCAGGACCAAGACACATTGCCTTTCACCCAAGTGCTTCATATCTTTATATTATGACCGAATACTCAAATGAAGTCATTGTCTTAAAAGATGGCGGAGATTTAGAACTTATTCAAACCATTTCAACACTCCCAGAAGCTGTTAAAAGTGATGGGGCAGCAATCCGCATGACATCTGATGGAAAATTTGTGTATGTTTCAAATAGAGGTCATGATTCAATTACAGTCTTTAAAGTAAATGATGATTACACCCTCAGCTTTGTACAAAACATCAGCAGTTATGGTGAACACCCAAGAGATTTCAACTTAAGTAAGGATGAAGCCTATGTTGTGGTCGCAAACCGTGATACCAATAACTTAGTACTTTATAGAAGAGACGTTAATACAGGAGAACTCACCATGTTATCAAGTGACACCGCTGTTCAAGAACCTGTAAGTTTAATTTTTATCAATGAGTAAAGGAGATTATATGTATTTAGGATGTCATTTATCTTTTGCGAAAGGTTATGAAAATTTAGGAAAAGACGCCCTTAAAATAGGCGCCAACACATTTCAATTCTTCACCCGTTCTCCACAAGGCGGAATAGCACGTGATTTAGATTTAAGCGATGTTGAAAAATTGAATGCAATCATTAATGAGCATAACTTTGGTCATATCTTAGCCCATGCACCTTATACACTCAACGCATGTTCTGATAAACCATATGTGCGTGAGTTTGCGGAAATGGTCATGCGTGATGATTTAGACCGCATGAGTCATATAAAAGGAAGCCTTTATAATTTCCACCCAGGAAGTCATGTTGGACAAGGTGTTGAAAAAGGAATCGAAATGATTACTGAGATGCTAAATAGAATTTTAGATCCAACACAAGAAACCATTGTGCTTTTAGAAACAATGGCCGGTAAAGGCACTGAAATTGGCCGCTCATTTGAAGAGATTGCCCAAATCATTGATGGTGTACGCGTTAAAAATAAGATTGGTGTTTGTCTTGATACATGTCACATTCATGATGCGGGATATGATATTGTGAATGATTTAGATGGCGTCTTGGATGAATTTGATCGTATCATTGGTCTTGATAAACTCAAAGCCATTCACATTAATGATTCTAAAAATGCTTTGGGTTCAAGAAAAGATCGACATGAAAAAATTGGAGATGGTACGATTGGACTTGATGCAATTGTGAATATCATCAACCATCCAAAACTCAGACATTTACCTTTTTATCTTGAAACACCCAATGAATTACCTGGGTATCAAAAAGAGATCGAACTCTTAAAATCCAAGAGAACTTAACCACTTAGCTTAAAAAAACTACATCTTACCAACATAAGGTGTAGTTTTTTCTTTGTTTTTGTATAATATAGCTAACACAAGGAGGTGGTGTTTTGAAAATCAAGGTTATAACAGATAAAAACCACGATAAAAAGTCTATTACGATTATCACTAACGAAATGACACCTGAGATTCAAAACATCATTGATGAAGTGTCAGGACAAAATATCCAAGGAGCTTATCGTGGCAGTGATATCTTATTAAATCCAAAAGATTTACTGTTTTTCGAAACAGATCAAAATACACTCTATGCCCATGATGAAGATAAAGCCTATGAAACAAGGTATCGCCTCTATGAACTTGAGGAACACTTACCGCACTATTTCATCAGGATATCAAAATCATCCATTGTGAACATCAAAGAAATTTCAGCCATAGAGAAAAGTATTACATCAAGTCGTAAGATTTCTTTCTTTAAATCGCAAAAATCTGTTTATGTATCAAGAAAATATTATCCAATTTTAAAAGAAAAACTAAATGAGAGGAGTTTATAATATGAAAAGAAAAAATGACATTTATTGGGGATTAATTTTTGTTTTAGTCGGGGTTACCATGATTTTAAATTTAACTGGGGTGTTTGGTACATTCAGCATCTTTAAATTAGCATGGTCCATTATTTTTATTGCTTTAATTTTAAACAGTTTATATAAATTGAATTTCTTAAGTGCATCACTATACAGTGCTATCTTGGCTCACATCAATATTGATCGTCTTGGCTTAAAGGGCAATGTATTTCTCATCTACGTCTCAAGCTTACTCATCGGATTTGGTCTTAACAGCATCTTTAAACGAAAAAGACGTGACAACTTTACCAAAGCATTTATCAATATAAATGGTGAAGAAAAAGCATTCACCAGTTTTAAAGATTTAAAACATGAATATAAAAACCGTTCCACTACGGATGATCTTAAGGGAAATCATGTTTACTTTGAAAACAACCTGGGTTCAAGTGTTCGTTATGTAAAATCAGACAATTTAAAAAGCGCCTATGTCGAAAACAATCTTGGCACTTTAAATGTTTATTTTACTGATACAATCTTCTCACCTGAAGGCTGTAACATTAATGTTGAATGTAATGTGGGTAATATCAATATTTACCTACCCAACAACATCAATTACTACAACAACATCTCCACAAGTCTTGGCTCTGTAAAAAGTGCACCAAGCTTCCATAGTGATGATTCCTATCCAAATGTTTATTTGGAAGGCGAAGTCAATGTTGGCGAAGTAAAAGTTATCTTTGTATAAGCGAACCTAAGCGTTCGCTTTTTCTATGAATTCAATGATGGTATCAACCTTCTCCATTGCACCCTTACCCACATCTTTACATGCAAGTAAACTGGAGCGTGGTTCTATAAACTCAATACCGCGACTTCTCATTTTTTCCATATTTTCTACCACTACAGGATTGTCATACATTCTTGTATTCATGGCTGGTGCTATGTACATGGGAAGTTCATGCCCTACTAAGGCAAGGGTACTCACCATATCATCCGCAATCCCATTCGCAATTTTACCAATAATATTGGCACTTGCAGGCGCAATTAAAATAAGATCCACATCTTTAATCATATCAATGTGTTCAATTCGGTTTGGATCACGCTCTTCCATCACATCTAAATGGACAATATTTTTAGAGAGTGTTTGAAGTGTGAGTGGTGTAATAAAATGTGTTGCAGCACGCGACATAGCGACATGGACATGATGTCCTTTTTTTGTAAGTTCATTTGCGAGATCTGCCGCCTTATACGCCGCAATACTTCCTGTAACCATGAGTAAAATGTTCATAATATATCTAACCTTTCTAATATTTCCTGGGCAATATCTTGTTTTGTATGTTTTGTGGATACAATGCCTGTTTTATCAATTAAGTATCCTGTATGGTTGTCCCCTTTGATGGATGTTAAATCATTGGCTAAAACATAGTCTGCCTTATTTTTATGAATGAGCTTTTGTGCTTCATTCACTAAGTCTTGTGTTTCAACATCAACCAGTAACTTAAACCCAACAAGTGTTGTGTCTGGTTGTTTTTCTTTAATGCGTCCAATTACTTTGGGTGCTTTTTTCATCAAGACTGCCAAATGATCGTGATTTGAACGAATCTTTTGATTACGATCTAAGTCTTCTTTATAGTCCATTAAACGATGAAGTATATCATCTTTATTTTCTAAATTGTTTGCGAGATGTTCATAAGACGTGACACTTTGAATCATATAGTCACTGACCGCCATCGCAAAAATAACCACATCATATTTATTTTTATCTAGAAGTGATACCACCATATCATCTAAATCTTGAACACCTTCAATTTCATAAAGATTAACTGAACGCTTTGGAAGTAGACTACTTTGTCCGTGGATATAGTCGACTATGTGTTCACCAGGTATTTTGTCCGCAATGATTTTTCCCAAGCGACCCGTCGAACTATTTTTTATGTTTCTGACATCATCAATTTTCTCTAATGTGCCACCTGCAGTAATTAAAATCCTCATATTCACCACACCTTTGTTATGTATATTATCACCCTAAGCCATCTTTTTTTCAAGCGATATCATGTTAGTGCACAAAAGCACTTAAATCGTGGTATGATTGATTTAAGAGGTGATCTTATGTATGAACAGTTGATACAAAGTCCTGATGTCATCGAACTATACGAGAAGATACAGAAACTTGAAACAAATGACACCAGATTGAAACATGGTATGTCTCATGTTCTAAATGTTGTTAAGAATACGGAAATCATTCTTCGACAGCTCAACGCTGAAGAAGACTATATTGATGCCGCAAAAATTTCAGCACTGCTTCATGATATTGGCAGTGTTCATGGTTATGAAGACCATGCCTTTCATTCTTATGTTTGGGCATCAGAATATTTTAGAAAGCATAACATGATCCTTCCCTATCATACAGAAGTGCTTTATGCGATTCGAGATCACAATGATTTCTTTGAATCCATATCACTGATGACATTGGTTTTAATTTTAGCTGATAAGCTAGACATCACAAAAGAACGTCTTACACAAAGTGGTAAAGAAACAGAAGGTATCAGACAACTTCAATACATCGACAGCATCGATGTTTCAATCGAAGATAATATCCTACATATTAACTTAAATACAAGCCATGATTTAAATATTGGTGAAATGATTAATTTAAACTTTATTCAAAAGTTAAGATCAGCCATTATTGCACTTTCCAGACACCAAAACCTAACACCACGTCTGAGCTTAAATCATGAAATTCTTGACATCACATTATTTAAATAGATTCTTTTTCTTTTAGTATTGTAATTTCATTAAGTTATTGATATAATCAATAAGCAGCACACAGGCGCGTGTGGTGAAATTGGCAAACACGCTAGACTTAGGATCTAGTGCCGTAAGGCTTGGGGGTTCGAGTCCCTTCACGCGCACCATTCATAAACAACACTCTCAGAAGATTCACTTCTGAGTTTTTTTTATGGTTTGGTTCTCATGAAAAAAACTCACACATACAATATGTACACGTGAGTTTAAGTATGTTGTATACTTTAACAGAATTATTTGACTAATGATAAATGGCCTTTAACATGTAAGTGAAATTAGTCTAGGGGAATCTCTGATTTAATGTTTGTTTTAACATTTTTAAGATTGATAGATTTTCCAGCGCTTCTCGAATCTTGTGCTTCTTCCTCGACAAATACACTATAGAGATCTGCGGACACTAAATAATATTCTGGATTATCTACAATGATTTCACCCGTTGAATCTGTCGGGTTTAGTGCCAGAACATACTCTTTGCCAGTTTCAAAAGAAAAATCTCCATCAAACTCATATTCTAGGAATGTATTCTTTTTATCAGTGACATCAAGCCATTCAAATTTATCTGCGGCTTCTTTTTCTACACTCTCAATTGCAGATGCAATACTAATCAGTCCACCGAAATAATTTATTTGAATTTCCTTCTTGTTGATGGTTCCCTTATAGACGTCAAGAACCTTCGCACTCATAGAAGTTTCAGGTGTACTTGTACTTGAGACATATTTGGCAGTGTCAGATACATCTTCGATCAAAACCTTAACCAAAACTTCGTTTCTATCTACAACTTCTGTAATGTTATTAACATTGTATGTCCACGTTTTTTCCGAAGTAATTTTATCGTAAATATTGATATCTGCAGTCACAGCAAGCGTCTCTGAGTCTTTATCTGTAACTTTTGCTTGAGTACTGCATGCAGTCAACAAGAGAACAGATGCAATTATTAGTAATAGTTTTTTCATATATTCCTCCTAAAGATATTTGGTAATATGTTGTTTGATACTTTTAGCGGTACCATAAGTGTTTCCTAACATTTTTGTTTTGTAGTTAGCGCTATATTTAGCGATTCTTTTAAACTTAGTTGTCTGACATGCCTAAAGTGTAGATTATTTTGAACTAATACAGATTTTCTCAGGCTATATTCAACCTCCGGATATAAATAATTATTAACAGACTTCCAGATTGCGATACTTTTGTACAACCAATTGCCGCTGTTCACATAAAGAACTGAAATACTGATGCAAAAGTATTTTTTAATATTTTAAATTATATTTCCTCCTTCTTTTTAAAATCATGCTCATCTACCTCTAACTTAATTATACAAAAAAAATTAAAAGGATATTAAAGTTACCAAATAATTATTCAGGTAGGCTATAAATGTAGTTAAATAATAAACAGATATGTGCTCAAGTCTTAATTGTGTTGTAATATTAAAAGTGGATAGAAATTTCAAACTCAAAAATCCATGTAAAAACGACAATACATACTATTGATAAACAACACACTCAGAAGATTCACTTCTGGGTGTGTTTTTATGGTTTGGTGCTCTCAATAAACCAACGATTCTTTTCTAAAAAGAGATTTCTTTCTTGGTTTTGAATTCGACAACGATAACGAATCCCTGAGCCACCAACTTGAGAATGGGCTTGTTTAATATCTAATATTTTATCGATGGGATATTTCTGATGATCAAATACAATGATGAGTGGTTTGATTTCACCATATTGATTGATTAAAGCGACCACATCAATATATCTTTTATACATTTGTAATTTCATTTAAAGAACCCTACTGGATGAATGGTATGCGCACGTTTGGGATCAAAGTTTGTGAGATCTTCATCCACCAGTAAACTGGCGCGCTTAATAATCTCAAAGCCATACTTATCTCTTAAATCTTCTATCGTGTTTTCTAAAGTATAAGCTTTTGTTTTATCTTCAGGTGATGAAAACAAATCCAATTGAACTGTGTTTTGTTTAATACGAAGCCCACTCACCTTCACACTTAAACTACGATAAGGGGGTGTAAAGTCAAATGCATGATTGATCAGATAAAATAAAACATCCATAATCTCATCCACAAGATCTGTATGGTGAAGCAGCTTCTTCTGTCTGGACATACTTTCAAGATTGGTATCTCGAAGTGATAAGCTGATCACATTGCCTTCAAGATTTTGTTCTTTAAGTCTTGCGGCTACAGATTCCACCAAAACATATAGAACGTGTTTTACTTCAAGGAAGTCTTCTAAGTTTCTGGGTGTGGTAATTCCATTACCAATGGACTTGGGTAAGATTTCATCAATCGATACATCTGATTCATCTAAACCATTCGCAAATGCCCATATAATCTCACCTGGTTTTCCTAAGAGCTTCTTAAGTTTAGTCACATCACTTTGTGCTAGATCTCCAATGGTCATGATATCGATCGCATTGAGTTTTTTTGTGGTTTGTGGGCCTACATATAAAAGCTCATTTACATCAAGTGGCCATACAACTTCCTTATAATTTTCTTTGGTGATGACATGAAATCCAGAAGGTTTGGTCATATCAGAGCCAAGCTTCGCAAAGATTTTATTAAAACTGACACCCACAGATATGGTAATTCCATATTCATCCAAAACACGGGTTTGGATTTCTTTCGCAATTTTTTCTTCACTTCCAAATAAGAGCCTTGAATCACTCACATCAATCCAAGCTTCATCCACACCAAAGGACTCTACTTTATCTGTATACTCACGATAAATATCTTTTATTTTCTCACTATAGTAAACATAATCATCATATGAAGGATGGATGATACAAAGTTCAGGACATTTATCTAAAGCTTCTCGAAGTGTTTCAGCCGTTTTAATGCCATACTTTTTCGCACGAAGATTTCTCGCAAGCACAATCCCACTTCTGGTCTCTTCTTTTCCACCCACTACCATGGGTACGTTTCGTAATTCTGGATATTTCATCTCTTCTATCTGTGCATAACAGTGATTGATGTCACAATGCAAAATCGCCTTTTCCTTCATTTTGATCACCTCTTACTTCAATTGTAACGAATTATTTGCATATTTCAAGCGATTTATGCAATAAAATTAATTATTTGAATTTTTGTTGCATTAAAGATATAATAATGGTAGGTGATAATATGACACTTCAAGAACTTGTTATAATTTTTAGAGAAAAGCATCAGTTGTCTTTAAACGACATTGCAGAATATATGGGCGTCAATGTCTCTACCGTCTCAAGATGGGAGACAGGTGCCGTTAAAAAAATTACACACGATAAACAATTACTACTTTCTAATCTTTTTCAGATTGATGTTCCTGATTATCTAGCGCATCATTTTTATAAACCCGTTGTAGGTGTTGTCAAGGCAGGGTATGATTATTTTGCGCACCAAGACATCGAACATTATGAGCCGGTCAGTAAAAGTGAATATGATCGCAGCGATTATTTTTTACGTGTCAAAGGTGATTCCATGATTGGCTCTAGAATCTATGAAAATGATTTGATTCTGGTTCAAAAAGTCAGTGATGTGAACAGTGGCGAACTTGCGGTTGTGATTTTGAATGGCGATGAAGCTACCGTTAAAAGAGTGATTAAAAAAGAAAACATGTTGATTCTTGAAGCATCCAATCCGAATTATGAAACACGTTACTTTACTCAGGAAGAGGTTGAAACACTTCCTGTACAGATCATTGGTAAAGTACTCGATGTTAAAATGCAAATTCAGTAATATAAAAAGGCGAAAATTTCGCCTTTTTTAATACAAATGAAAGTCTTCTTTTAAGACTTGATATAATTTTGAGACAGGAAGTCCCATCACAGTATAATAGTCCCCTTGAATCTCTTTGATAAAACGTGCACCTTTCTCTTGAATGGTATAAGCACCGGCTTTATCTAGAGGTTCTTTTGTGTTGACATAGTTTTCTATTTCTTCATCATTCATTTCATAAAAAGTAACGGATGTTTGAGAAATAAAAGAATGCTCTTTTTCCTTTGAAATGATACTGACTGCTGTAATGACTGTATGCGTATTTCCTTGAAGTCTTTTAAGCATCTTTATGGCATTTTCTTTTGTGTGAGGTTTTCCTAAAACTTCATGTTCAAAAGAAATGGCAGTATCTGCACCAATCACAATCGCATCTGGATACTTTTCAAAAATTTCAAATGCTTTGTCATAAGATAATTTTTGGATTTGTTTGGGGATACTGAGTGTATCGTCTAATACTTCATCTTTAATTGGAGTGATGCTTTCAAAAGGATACTCAAAATGAGCCATTAACGCTTTACGTCGTGGAGAAGCGCTTGCTAGAATTAATTGTTTCATCTTTTATCTCTATTTTTAATAAAGACAAGTTTCGCATTTGAGTTCGGTGTTTTTCTTTCATCAATATGAAAAACATTCAGTGCTTTTAAAAGGGGTGTTAATTGATAAAAGCCATAGTTACGGGGATCAAAATCTGGATATTTTGACATGAGGTGATTTCCTAAATCTCCCATATAAACATAACCATTGTCATCAGCTTTGGCGTTGATACTTTCTTTAATCATGGTGATGAGTTTGTCGCGTGATTTTCTATCGAAGTCTCCATGGAGTCCTTCAGTCTCAATACGATCAATAATATCCATATAAATAAACTTATCACAGGCTGTAATAAAGGCACCTGGTGTCTTTCTTTCTCCAATCCCAATTACATAGCGACCGGCTTCTCTTAAACGGATCACAAGGCGCGTAAAATCGCTATCACTGGATACGATACAGAATCGATCCACATTATCTGAATATAAAATGTCCATGGCATCAATGATCATGGCAGAGTCTGTGGAGTTTTTTCCAGTTGTGTATGAATATTGTTGGATGGGTGTGAGTGCGTTTTCTAACAGTACACTTTTCCACCCTGATGCTTGTTGGGTTGTCCAGTCCCCATAAATTCTTTTAATGGTTGGGGTTCCATAGTTTACAATTTCCTTAAGAATGCCTTTGATGTTTTTATGTGATACATTATCTGAATCAATTAAAACCGCAATTCTTTGGTCTTTAACGTCTTGCATGACTTTCCTCTTTTCTAGTGATTACGAATATAATCCCAGCTTCTTGATTTGAAGCTTCGATACGATATTTATAATTGGTGACCACACGATTCACAATCGCAAGTCCCAATCCAAATTGTCCTTTATCTCCCATCTCATAAGCTTGGAAGAATGTGTTTAATCTTTTTTCTGATACTTTTTCACCATCATTATATACAGATAAATAATGGTCTTTTAAAACAATCTCAATCTTGGTCTTTGCATAACGCAGCGCATTATCCATTAAGTTTTCAATCACAATACGCCATGGTTCTTCTTGGCCATAAAATTTACTTCCAGAAATATCTGTAAGTATTTCTATTTCTGGACGAATTTGTTTGATTGATAAAATGACTTGTTTTAAAACGGGTTCAAGATAAATAATTTCATCCACATCTATTTTTTCATGGGTCATATAATCCATACGATTAAGCATGAGAAGATTATAGATTTTCTTTTCAAGCCTTTCTGCATGTTCAATGATGACGTCCACACTTTTTTCTAAAGTCTCATAAGGATAGATGCCATCCTTAATCGCCTCACTGTATGATTTAATGGTCGCTACAGGTGTTTTTAAGTCATGAGAGATATTCTGTAACATCTCTTCTTTTTGTGCTTGCTGAAAGGCCAATTCATCTTGCATTTCAATCAGTACATGCGCCAGTTCACCAATCTCATCTTCACGATCAATATTCAACGTCACATCTTCATGATTTTTACGCTTCTCAATATATTCTTTAATTTGATTTAAAGGATGGATGATACTTCCCACCCAATATAAGAGAATTAAAAATACGCCACCAATCACCATGATGATAATATACACAAAGGTATTTAAAAGTGATGTTTTATATTCATTGTGATATTCAATCGGCATGATACTGACAATACTTGAAGATTCATTAATTTCACGCATTGAAATCAAACTTGATTTATTAAACCGGACATCTTTTTGGATGTCTTTTAAATCTGTAATGTTCTTTTCAATTAACTTTGTGATACCAGGAAACTTTTCTTCTAAGTTAATGTCTCTAGAGATTAGGGGCACTGAGCCTTCTGGATAAATAATATGGGTCATATCAGAAATTTCCGTGCCGAAAAGACTGGATCCTGTTTTACCCAGTAAATAATTTTCAATCACGCCTTTTTGATTTTCATGAATGACACTGAACATTTGCGCTTCTACAAATGTATCCACACTTAAGGTCATAAAACCAAAAAAGAACGATACTAAAAACATCGATAACAAGACAACCATTAAGAAGAGTTGTTGAGTCAATGGAATTCTTTTAATAAAGTTCTTTAAATGTTTCATCCTAAACGATATCCAAATCCATAAATTGTTTGAATGTTGAGATCAGGCATTTTCTTACGTAAACGACGCAGAGTATCATCAACAACACGATCTGATCCAAAGTAGTTGGTTTCCCAAACTTGAATCAAAATCTGTTCACGGGTAAATGCAATCCCACGATTTTTTACAAATAACATTAAGAGGTCAAATTCTTTAGTAGTTAATTCTAAAGTTTCATCATCTTTAATGGCTTTACGTTGTTTTTCATCAATAGTATAACCATCTACTTCAATTTGAACATCTTGATTATAGACACGCTTGATAATGTTGTTTACACGCAAAACAAGTTCCTTGGGTGAGAAGGGTTTGGTGATATAGTCATCACTTCCTTTTTCAAGCCCAATGATTCGATCAAATTCTTTATCTCTAGCAGACATAAAGATGACGGGTGTTGTTTTGGAATAAGCTCTGATGCGTTCAATTAAGTCAAAGCCACTTTTGTCATCAAGCATGATATCTAAAATCCATAGATGGACATCGTCATCATGAATATGTGCATTGGCTTCTTCATAAGTAAGATAAGAGCGTACTTCATAACCCGCTTGTTCTAAATAACTTTTAACCAGTTCATTTAAGTCTTTCTCATCTTCTACAACATTGACTACATATTTCATTGTTTTCACCCCTTATAGGTTTTCAATAAGATTCACTACATCATCCGCAAGGGTATGACAGATATCTTCTGAGCTTGCTTCAATCATCACGCGAACTAAAGGTTCAGTTCCTGATGCACGCACAAGAATACGGCCTTCATCTTGAAGATGGTCTTCAACTTCTTTAATTTTATCTAATAAACTTGGATGATTCATAATCTCATCTTTATTAGTTACGGTAATATTTTTAAGGACTTGTGGGAAATTGGCACAATCTTTGGATACATCATAAAGACTCAAATCAGCATTAATAATGCTTTCTGTCAGTTTTAGAGCGGTTAAAACACCATCTCCTGTTGTGGAGAATTCTTTCAGTAAGATGTGACCTGATTGTTCACCACCTAAAGTATACCCATTATCAAACAT
>CAYSBB010000003.1:0-17140 GCA_964429205.1 uncultured Erysipelothrix sp. | reverse complement strand
CCTAAATCAGCCTTTTCTTCAACCACACGTTTTTGTAGGTATGACATGTGTGTTGAGCCCGCTTTATTGTTAATGTTGATACCATCAGGCTTTGCATTCATGAGAATCACTTCTGCACCTAAATCAGAGAAGATTTTTCCTGCAGTACTTGTGGCTGCACCATTTGCGAGGTCTAAAACAATCTTTAAACCATCAAAACGTGTTTCCACTGTATTTTCAATCGCTTCAATATAATCTTCCACACCTTGTGGATAAGAAACTATTTTGCCAATATGATCAGATTTCTCTATAGTAATTTCACCACGTAAATAGCTTTCAATTTCTGCTTCAAGTTCATTGCTGATTTTTAATCCAGTATGACTGAAGACTTTTAAACCATTGTCATGGTATGGGTTGTGTGATGCAGAAATCATCACACCCGATACAAAGTTATGTTCACGAACAACATAAGCCAAAGCAGGTGTTGCCGCAACACCCATCAAGTACACATCAGCACCTGATGATGCTAAGCCTGCTGCCAGTGCATGTTCTAACATGTCTGAAGATTGACGTGGATCTTTTGCGATCACGAATCTTTCTTTTTGGTTTTTATAACCAAGATACTCCCCTACTTTTAAAGCAAGCTCTGGGGTTAAAAGTTCATTTGCTTTTCCCCTAATGCCATCTGTTCCAAAGAATTTTTTCATAAATACTCCTATTCGATAATGTCCACAATAATGGATGTTTTTTGTGATTTAATATCTAGTAATGGTAATTGTTCATCAATATATAAAGGCAGTTCTTGTTTGTTACCCACTTCAAGATCACGCATGTTGACATATACAATGACATCACTTGGGTCAAATTTATCAACATTGGTTTTGGTACCTTTAATGGTGAGTGATGTGGTGAAGTCATTTTCACTTTGCGGTTTAATCTTATAACCATGAATATTGCCACGGTATACAATTTCTACATCATCAAATGTCTTCTCAACCATATCTTCAAGTTTGACATCAATACTTACTTTCGAGACACTACCATGTTTAATACCAGTTGGTAAGGTAATATTATGTGTCAGCTTTCCTGCCGATAGACTTGTGGCTGGGATGTATACGACAATTTCATCTATGGTATCAAGGATGGCTTGTTGGCCATAAATTGTGATGGCCTCATGATCCATCGCAATGGATTCAACAGCCTTTTTATCCGGAATCTCGCCTTCAAAACGCGCATAAATCGGTACGGTCTTATTGGGTGAAGATACTTCTACAGTTGCATTTACAACGCGTGGAATGACATCCGCATTCACCAAGCGTTCACCTTTTTGATTGTAAGCCACAATGGTTGCTTCTTGATCAAAGGTCATGGTTTTACCGCCCACATCAATTAAAGCCTTCACAAAGGCAATATCATCTAAAGTTTCTTTAGAAGCAGAAATGGTAACATCACGTGTATCCATCACAACTTCTCCAAGTACATACTGATCACCCAGTTTGTCTTGATTGATAAATTCATAAGATAAACTCATTGTTTTTGTTTCTTTAATACGAATGGTTATGCGTGATGAAGCCGGAACGACAGTCGCTTTAACACGACTCGATACACCCACAGGGGCATAATCCACTTGATGAGTTCCTTCCCCAAGCATACGTAAATCAAGCTCTGCGGTAATCTCTTCAGGTTCAACCACGATGATTTCACTATAATCACCAATGATATCCACTTCGACCGTATCTTCAATCCCTTCGACTTCATACATCTCACGATTATAAATGGCATTCACTTTAACATTGGATAAAGATTTGGCTTGTACGACAGTATCCACACGTTCTGTTGAGAATGTCAGATACACTAAAATCGCAAAACCAAAGGCTACAATGCGTGCATATTTTGGATTAAACACAATACGATCAAACCAAGCACTGAACCATCGGAAGGCACGTTTGAGTGCATCGCCAACCATATCATAACGTGCGGTGATTTTTTGAGATTGACGGGCAATCTTTTCAGCCAATTCTAATTTCTCTTCTGGTCTTTTTTTATTTTCAGTTTCATTTTTCTTCATCTTCTTGCCCTCCATTTTCTAAGGGTGAATCTTCTGATTTTTTACGTGTTGTTACGTTTTTGAGATTTTCTAAATCAGCACTGGATTCATCTTGATCATCTTGAGCTTTTCGGTCTTTCTTAAAGAAACGAACAGGTTTCTTTTCATCTTCATCCGTTGATTCCTTTTTCTTATAAATTGATTGCATATCCTTCTCATCTTTATCATTATCATTAGCATCTTTACGATTTTTCTTAAAGAATGATGTGATGGGATTTCCTTCTTCTTCATCCACGCGTTCAATATTCAGTGGATCCACATTAAAACGTTTTAGGTTTAAACGTTTTGTGGCTTTTAGTTCAATTTTATTTGAAATTTCAGTTTCAGTATTTTGAATGAGTGCACTTAAGTAATCACGAAGACTTGATTCATCCATCTCTGTTAACTTGCCATTTTCCGCAATAGAAATGGTACCTGTTTCTTCTGATACAACAATGGTGACAGAGTCTGTAATTTCACTCACACCAATCGCAGCACGATGTCGTGCACCGTAGCGTGTGGGTAAATCAAGGGCCGTTGTTGGGAAGTACGCTGATGCACAAGCAATGCTACCCCCTTGAATGATGACGGCACCATCATGAAGTGGTGTTGTGGTCACAAAAATTGACGTTAAAAGATCGGCTGTAACAGATGAGTTAATGGGTGTTCCTGTTTTAATAAAGTCTGCCAAAGAGTGTCCTTGTTCAAGGGTAATAATGGCTCCAACACGTTGTTTGGATAAACTCACCGATGCATTCACCAGTTCGTTCACAAGTTTTTCTTTTTCATTACCAGATAAACTATGTAATGAAGAGAATACAGTGGTCTTTCCTAAACGTTCTAAGAGGCCTCTGATTTCTTGTTGGAAGATGATCACAAAGACCAAGACACCATATTGGATGACGAAATCTGCTAAAGCTAAAACAACCTTTAAGCCAAAGTAATAAGCGAGAAAACGCACTAAAACAACCAAGACCACACCTTTGAAAATTTGGACAGTTCTTGAGTTGTTACGTACGACTCTTAATGTGTAATAAATTAAAATCCAGACTACCAAGAAATCAACAAGAATATTGATCGCGCGCAGTACTGTTTCTAATGTTGCTAAATTGAGCGGCATAAATACCTCCTAGTCATTCACATTATACCATGAATTATGTGATTTATAACTGCTAATTACAATATCATAAAAGCATGAATATCGTTTGCGTATTCACCAAATATTCATAAACCTTTCATGATTCAAATTCTAACTATATTGACTCTCGAAAAGTGTCTTATAAAATCCGTTTTGAGCCAATAATTCTTGATGATTGCCTTTTTCAATAATGGCCCCATCGCGCATTACCAAGATAACATCAGAATCAATCACTGTTGATAAACGATGGGCCACAAAGAATGATGTATGTTCTTTCATAATTTTTGTAAATACTTTTTGAATTCTTTTTTCTGTTAAGGCATCAATATTCGATGTCGCTTCATCAAGAATCAGAATCGACGCATCCATAATCAGCGCACGCGCAATGGTCAACAGTTGCATCTGTCCTTTAGAAATATTTGTTGCACCACGATGGATCTTTGTTTGATAACCCTTATCAAAGCGCATGATCATCTCATGACAATCTGCCTTTTTACACGCTTCAATAATTTCTTCCATGGAAGCATCTTTTTTACCATAGCGTATATTCTCTTCAATGGTTCCTTCAAAAAGCCAAGGCTCTTGAAGCACCACTGATATATTTTTATGTAGGTTTTTTCGTGATAAGTCGTATAAAGACACACCATCTAAAAATACATCACCTTGATCCACTTCATAATAACGCATTAAAATATTAATCAGTGTCGATTTTCCAGCCCCTGTAGGTCCTACAATCGCAATCTTTTGTTTCGAAGTAACATTTAAATTTAAATCTTGAATCAGTGGCCGTTTTTTATCATAAGAGAAGGACACATTTTCAAATAAAACATTCCCTTCACTTTCAATGGCCATCACGCCTCTATCTTGAATGATTTCTTCACCCAGCACATGTTCAATTGTATCAAGGCTCGCCTTTGCCGCGAAAACTTGAGAAAGATTAGCACTCAATTCATTAAAGGGTTTGGAAAACATCATCGAATAACTGAGGAAACTTGTAAAAAATCCAACCGTTAATTCACCCTTTAAAATACTTAAAGCACCCACCAAACCCAAGACACCATAAGACAAATTATTCACCACACGTGATGTAGGATTGGTCAGTGATGAAATGAACTGTGCTTTTTGTCCTACTTCATTATAAGCATCATTAATATTTTCAAACTGTTCAATAATCACATCTTGATAATTGGTATTTAAAACAAGTTCATGATTGTGAATACGCTCATTCACAAAACCATTTAAAGTACCCGCAATTTCTTGTTGTTTCTTGAAGGCTTTAATGGATGATTTTGAAACCCAATGTGAAGACAAATACACAAATGGCACCGTTAAATATACAAGAAATGTCATACCCACATGAATCCTACTCATAAAGAACGTAGCAGAAACAAGTATCACAAGACCCCCTAAGATTTGAGAAAGCATTTGAAACAAACCATCTAAAATCAGTTCACTGTCATTAGAAATAAGGTTCCCTAATTTTCCATGTGCTTTTTGATCAAGATAACTCAAAGGAAGCGACATCAATTTATCAGTAATCTCATCACGAATTTTTGAAACGCTATTTGCGGAAATCATAAATGAAATATAATTTGAAATCCACACAAATATAAAGTTCACAATATATAAAAGTAAGGCGATTTTTAAATTAGATAAAACTTCTGAAAAGACCACAGCTTTTGAAACCATCGCATCAATTGCTTTCCCTAAATAAAAAGGGGTTAAAACTAAGGCTAAGTTTCCTATGGTCGCAAAGACCAAACTTAAAAAAACTTTTACTTTATAATCTTTGATGAGTTTAAACATTTTCATCACCCCTGACTTGTGTCGCATGGATATCACGATATAACGCATTACGTTTAAGAAGTGTATCATGCGTTCCTGCATCTTCGAGCACCCCTTGATTTAAGATATAAATCGTATCCGCATGCATGAGTGAGGTTGTACGTTGGGTGATGATGAGTGATGTCATGTTGGGATAATTGTTTTTAAGGTTTTCTCTTAAGTTTTTATCCGTTAAATAATCTAATGCACTGAGTGAATCATCAAGAATTAAAACACTGGGTTCACTCGCAAGTGCTCTTGCGATATTCACCCTTTGTTTTTGACCCCCAGAAAGGTTTGTCCCACCTGTTTGAATGGTGCTATCAAGCCCCTTGTCTAAAATTTCATTGGCTTGAGCCATCTTTAAAGCGCGGACCACATCTACATCCCGTGACATGGCCACATTTTCTTCAAGTGTACTTTCGAAAAATTCTGAACTTTGTGTCGCAAAGCCAACAGTTTCTCTTAAAGTCTTTAAATCAATATCCTTAATGTTGATGCCATTTAGATAAATAGCCCCCTTATCCACATCATAATATCGCATCAAAAGATGCATGAGTGTTGTTTTACCACTGCCCGTTAATCCAATAAAACCAATGGTACTGTTCGGTTTAATCACAAAACTGATGTTTGATAGAATTTTTCTATTTTCACCAGGATAAGAAAATGACACATTTTCAAAATGGATTTCAACATCTTCGTCCAGTTTTTGAACACTGTTATCTTTACTTTGAATAGCGGGTGTATGTTCTAAGACTTCTTTTAAACGAAGACTTGCAGAAGTCCCGCGCGCAAAAATCATCACCAGGTTCATAAAAACCACAAGGGCCAAGACAAGTTGTGTACAGTAGTTAATGATCGCAACCATTTGACCTTGTGACATACTGCCTTCATGCACTAGGTTTGCGCCTTGATAAATCAAGACAAGCATCACAAGATTCATGATGAGTTGTGTGATGGGACTGGAAAGTGTTGTGACAAGCCCCAAACCTTTTGTTTTTTGAGTGAATGATGCATTCATCACATTCAAAGTATTCAGCTCTTTCTTTTCAGAAGAAAACGCGCGCACAATTCGCATTCCACTTAATACTTCTAAAACCTTAGCCATAAACTGATCCAGTTGTTTTTGCATTTTTTGAAATGCTTTTAGACTGAGCCACATAAATAAAACTATTACCACTAAAAATAAAGGTAAAAAATAAAATAAGTTTAAAGCAATTTGAGGATGGATTTGATACAGCATGAAAAGCGATCCAATCATAAGTAGCGGCGCCCTGACTGCCAAGCGAATACTCATCGCTACTAAAAGTTGTACTTGTCCGATATCCACAATCATCCGGTTCACAAGTCCTGATGCACCCCATCTATCCATCTCCACTAAAGAGAAGTCATTAATTTTCTTCATGAGTGCACTTCTCAGTTTTCCACCAACACCTTGTGAAACCACAGAAGCGTGGTATTGACAGGTTACACTGGATAAATAACCTAAAAAGCTCATCAAAGACATGAGTAAAACAAGTTTTACAATGAGTGATTGATCATTGTTTTTAATGCCTTGATCGATCAAGACAACCATAATAAATGGTAAAAGTAACTCAAACACAGCTTCTATAAATTTAAAGAGTACGCCCACAAAGGCCCTCTGTCGATATCCTTTTAAATATTCCATCATTCGTATCATTCTTTTCTATTTAAGTTCACTTTATATTATAACACAATGAAAAAAGGTGACTCTTAAAATCACCTTTGTTAATTACCAAGATCCGCCGCCCCCGCCGCCAAATCCGCCGCCTCCAAAGGAGCCACCAGATGATCCGCCGCCACCTGAGAACCCGCCACCTGATGACCCTTGTGATGCAGGTACAGAACTCATGGTTGCATTCATGGCACTCATATTTCGCGAGAGTGAGCGATTCATGAGATATGGATTAAAAGTTGTACGTGATGTTGATTGATACCAATCGGGTTCTTGAATTGCGATGGTTTCAAACTTCTTAGCCCATACTTTTGATAAGCCAAGTACATAAGCATACGGCAAGATGTCATAGAAAATGTGGGGTGTTTCTTCCACAAACATTTTCAAACGTTCAACTTCTGTTGTTTCAATAAAACGTTTAAGACCCAGTATTTGACCAAACCAACGGGCACCTTGTGCCGAACGTTGATAAGAACTTGTCATCACAAAATATGCGACCCATAACATCACAATCATGATTAAGGTATAAGGATAATACATATCCGTTAATCCCGCAATCACAAGTAATGTTAAGGAAGGTAGTAAACCCAATAAGAAATACATCAAGCGATACACAAACCCAACTTTACTTTTCTGTTGAATTTTCTGATATAAGATTAGGCCAAAGATACCTGAAAAGACCATTGATACCGCCCCTGCAATCACTCCAGGTAATGCTTCAACTAAAATACCATATTGTTTATACAAGCCAACACTCATACTTGAAGCCGCCATTAAAGTCCCCAGTATAAACGCAAAGAATGTCACAGTACCAGATTTTCCATCATAAAGCTTCTTCGCTTTATGATTGGTAAAGGTACCTTGAATACTGCTGATGGTACGATTGATTGATTTATAGAAACTATTTTTTAAATCATCAATATAAACAGATTCTCTCTCTTTAAATAAATCATCGAATAGTGCTGCTTCAGGTTTTGAAACACCACTGATGTCTTTGACTTTAATGAGTTCGATTTTATCTTTTTCATGTTCTTTAATGATAAGAAAGCCTTTATGTGCCCAGTAAATAATGAGTGATACAACATCATTGGATGTGACCGCATTTTTATAGACATAAGCCACTTCTGCACTGTTAAGACCAGAAGGTGCAGTAAACTCAACTGAATCCACAATTGGATGTACTGTAATGTGTCTGATTCTTAAAACCATCAAGAAAATCGCAACAAGTACAGTCCCTACTGTAACATGTAAGCTGTAATCAATATTGGGAAAAACAAACATATCATCTGGAACATCAACCAAAATGGTAAGGGCATTGCCTTGTCCTACTGTATTTTTATAGACCCCTTGAATGGTATTTCCATCCACTTTAAAGTCTGTCACTTCTTCAAGTTGACTTGTTTGAAGTCTAATGAGTGAATCTCCAAACGCTTTATCAAAGTTTACTTTATAGTGAATTTCTTTAAAGGGGAAATCCCAATTCTGGCCAATTAAGTTCATTAAAAACAGTTGTGCATCATTACTTAAGTCCAAGTCTCGCATTTGAATTTTATATTGATAATCAAAACGGACAGGACCATTCAAGTAAACACCTGCCTTACCCAAACGATAAACAGCACCCCGTGATGTCACTTCTTCTGTTTCATAACGATGAGATGATGCATGAAAATCACTCACTGGGAAATAGTAGTGTTTGTTTTTATCTTTAGCATTTTGTGTATAACCTGAAAAATCATAACCTTTATATTCTATGGGGATACTCACAAAAATACCTTGTCTGCTTTGATTAAAAACAACATCAGCACTGGTGAATACATCAACAGATCCATCTTCATGGACGTTCATCTCAACATGAAATGCTTCTCCGTAAACAGGCAGTGAATCATATTGCGCATGGGCTGAAGGGATGGTTAAAAACCATAACAGACTCCATAAAATAGATGTTTTAAAGAATTTATTCATAGTACACCTCCCTACTCAGAAAAAAAGGGGCAAGCCCCTTCATAATTAATCAAAACTGACTTCAACAGTTTCTCGTTGTTGTGCATCTGTAATTTCAAACATGGGTTCTTCTGTAAAACCAAACATGTTTGCGACAATTACTGAAGGGAATACTTGCACACGGTTATTATACATACGTGCTGTTGCGTTGTAGTATTTACGTGATTGTGCAATTTCTGTTTCCACAACGGAAAGTTTATCTTGTAGATCAAGGAAGTTTGTATTTGCTTTTAAATCTGGATAACTCTCAGTAAGGGCAAACAAACGGTTCATAACCTGGTTCAATTCACCTTCTGCTTCCATTTGTGCTTGGGGTGTATTGGCTGAAACGGCACTGTTTCTTGCTGAAATGACAGCTTCTAAAGTGTCTTTTTCATGCGATGCATAACCCTTTACAGTGTTCACAAGATTTGGAATTAAGTCATAACGTTTTTTCATGTAAACATCCATGGTTGAGAAAGCTTCTCTTACGGAGTTACGTGCTCTAATGAGTCCATTATAAGTTGTAATAAAGAAAACAACAATCGCAACAACGACTAATACTACAATGACTAATGGGTTTAATGATGCTAGTATATTCATAAATTATACCTCCTTGTTATAGTTATATAGTACAGCTTTTAAACGCGTTTCACAAGATATATTATCTGTAGTCTTCCTTCATGGCACGTCTGATCTGACGGTCCATATCGCGTTCTTTTTCCACTTGACGCTTGTCATAAAGGTGTTTTCCTTTACCAAGACCAATTTCAAGTTTCGCTTTACCATCTTTAATATATAGATGCAATGGTAAGATGGTATACCCTTCTGCACGACTTTGAAAATCTAACTTTTGAATTTGATGCTTATGAAGTAATAATTTACGATCACGTGTTTCATCGTGATTAAATTGATTACCAAAACTGTATTGGGCAATATGCATCCCCTTCACGAAAGCTTCTTCATTTCTTATAGACACAAAAGCTTCTTTAAGTTGCACACGTCCTTGACGAATCGACTTAATTTCAGTCCCTGTTAAAACAAGTCCTGCTTCATAGGTATCTTCAATAAAATAATCATGAAATGCTTTTCTGTTTTTTGCGATGCTTAACATATTTTCTACCCTTTCTTTTTGTATCAATAAATCTAAAAATTACATCATTTTCTAAAGGATCCACTGAAACCACTTGTACCTTCACTTTTTGACCTAAAGCATACACTTTCTTTGTACGCTCTCCCACTAATTTATGGGTCTTTGGATCTAAAGTATAATAGTCATCTTGAAGTTCTCTTAATAAGACAACCCCTTCAACAGTATTAGATAGTTCCACAAAAACCCCGAAATTATTCACACCACTAATAATACCATCGTAACGCTCACCAATTTTATTACGCATGTATTCAGCTTTTTTCATTTTCTCAACTTCACGTTCTGCATCCAAAATGACTCTTTCAACTTCAGAAATATGTTGGGCTGCATCTTGTGTAAATGCATGGTCTTCTTTAAATTCCGAGAAATTACTATCAAAGACATACTTTCTTAAATTACGATGTGTGAGTAAATCTGAATAACGACGAATGGGTGCTGTAAAGTGACTGTAATCTTTTAAAGCCAAACCAAAGTGCCCCAATGCTTCAGGAGCATAACGCGCTTTTTTCATAGAACGCAGCATCAAGCGTGAGATTACCAAGCTTTCATCTTTCCCTTCAAAATGTTTTAAAACAGATTGTAAGGCATGTGGATGAACATCCGCCAAGTTTCCTTTCAGTCTGTATCCTAAAATAAGTAAGGTATGCGCAAAATCCTTCATTTTATCTTGATCAGGCTTTTCATGCACTCGATAAAGAATGGGTAATTCTTGGTATTGGGCATATTTTGCGACCGATTCATTGGCGCTGACCATAAAGTTTTCAATCATCTTTTCTGCAATGCCTGTTTCTCTGGCATTGATATCTAAGATGGCCCCTTGATCATCCACTAAGAAGTGACTCTCTGAACTGTCAAAGTCAATGGACCCTGCTTCAGTACGTTTTCTTTGTAAGATTTCAGCACAGTGTAACATCATCTCTACCATTTCTGTGACTTCACCAAAATCTTCACCATCATTAATTTCGTTATAACTCATACGTCTTTTTGACCTGATGACGGAAGGATAGACTTCCGCATTATAAATCTCGCCACTTAAGTCTAAATCCATTTTACAAGTTAATGTCAGACGATCCACATTTGGATGTAATGAACAAATACCATTTGAAATGGTTTCTGGTAACATCGGAATCACACGGTCAACCATATAGATGGATGATGTACGATGATACGCTGTTTTGTCAATGGCTGAGTTTGCCTCAACATAATGGGACACATCCGCAATATGGACATACAAACGATAGCCTTCATTCAAACGTTCAATATAAATGGCATCATCCAAATCTTTGGCATCTTCTCCATCAACTGTTACCGCATATTGATCACGATGATCAATTCTACCTTCTATTTCTTTTTCATGAACCACATTAGGAATCTGTTTTGCTTCTTCTAAAACTTGTTCGTTAAATTCAGTTTCTAAATCATGCGCAAAAAGCACACTTAAAATATCAATCCCCGGTTCATTTTTCATCCCCAAGACAGATTTTAAACTGGCTTCAATCACGCCCCCATTCACACCGTCAATTTTCGCAATGATTCTTTGACCCGCAATCGGTTCAATGTGATTGGCTTTATATTTGACGCGGTTGGGAATCTTTCGATCATAAGGCACAAACACAAAACGATGTTTGATGACCTCTAAAGTTCCCAGTAAATACTCACGTCCTCTTTCAAGAACACTTTCGATGACGCCATAGGATTTCTTTGAGTGAAAGACCTTCACAAGGACAATGTCCTGATCCAGTGCATCTTTAAAATCTTCTTGTGCGATATAAACCGCATCATCGCCCTCTCCCACAAACGCAAATTTACCTCTGATGACGCGAAGCTTTCCAGCTGCATAATGAATACCATCAATCAGATAGAGTTGATCTTTTACAATCACAACTTCCATATCTTCTTGCATAGCCTCAAAGACTTCTTGAATTTGTTTTGTTGAAAGCGACAAGCTTTCTTCTAAAGAAGCCATCACTTCATCAAGCGATGCTTCTTGTATATTTTGATATAAATATAACTTTATATCTTCATAGTTTTTGTTAAAATTTTCCATAATACCTCTAATTCATTAGAATAAAAAAACCGCACAAAGGCGGTTTTTCAATTTTTAGTTTCCAACAACTAATACTAATATTACAAGCACAAAATAGAGAATTCCTGTTCCCATGGTAAGATTTGAAATTACCTTTTCAGCACCACGCTCTTTTGTGTTTGCGAATAAATCCAATCCAACGCTTCCTGAGAATGCGCCTGTAAATCCTTCAGATTTTCCACCTTGTAATAATGATAATAATATTAATAAAATTGATACGACTAATAAAATTGTTTTTACCATAATCTCATGCCTTTCATAATCATTACTACTCTATCAAAAAACGACTTAAAATACAACATATCACACCATCAAATATCATAATAAAATTCTAAGAGATCACGTGGTTGGCACTTCAACGCTTCACAAATCGCATTTAAAGTAGAAAAACGAATCGAACGCACGTGTCCATTCTTTAATCTTGATAGATTTACTTCTGAAATCTCTGTTATATCTGATAATTCTTTTAAACTCATTTTTCGATCCGCTAATAAGCGATCAAGTCTGACAACGATCATCTCTATCACCACCTTCATCATATCACAATTTAACGATAAACGATAAATAATTAATGATTGTGCTTGTGAAGTGACTTCACAAGATTGAAAATCATTGAAAGCTATTGATTATGAAGCACTTATTTTTTATCCTTAATATAACTGTTAAAAGGAGAAAAAAAGGCATGGAAAATCTAATAATTTTAAAACGAGACAATCAAAAAGCCACGTTTAACGGCGAGAAAATTGCGGTCGCAATCAAAAAGGGTTTTGATTCCCTTGAAGACCCAAAATATAATGGCGAAGACGCAAATAAAGTCTATAAGGCGGTCTTAGAAACCATTAAAGTCACTTCGAAAAATGACAAATTCATTTCAATTGAACACATTCAAGATTTAATTGAAAAAGAACTCTTACGCCAAAACTATGTAGATGTATATGATTCATTCTCATCTTATAGAAATAGACGTAATGAATCCCGACGAATTTTTATTTCTAAACAACACAAATTCTTAAAAGCCATCGAACAACTCAATCAAAAAGAAGCGATTGAAGATGACGCAAAAAGAGAAAACGCCAACGTAGATGGAAACTCTCCTATGGGTATGATGCTTCAATTTGGATCCACCGTATCCAAAGAATTCGCCAAAGCATACCAAATGAGTACAGACTTCTATGAAGCCCATGACTCTGGACAAATTCATATTCATGATATGGACTTTTTACCCATGGGAACCACAACTTGTAATCAAATTGATTTAAAGAAACTCTTTGAAAATGGTTTTTCAACAGGTCATGGTCATTTAAGAGAACCCAAAGACATTATGTCTTATACCGCTTTAGCCGCCATTGCGATTCAGTCCAACCAAAACGACCAACACGGTGGGCAAAGTATTCCAGCATTTGATTACTACATGGCACCAGGTGTCTTACATACCTTTAAAAAACAATTCAAACAACGTATTTATGACTTCTTAGATGTATTCGATCTTTTAGATACGGTCGAACTTGAAAGCCTCATGACACAAGTCGATTCACTGGATAGTATAGACATCGATTTAGAAGATATCGCAACACTTGCGAATAACGATGATACAGTTAAAAACGTGATTGAAAAATCATATGAGAAAGCACTTTTAGTCACAGATCGTATTACCTATCAAGCAATGGAAGCTTTTATCCATAACTTAAACACCATGCATTCACGCGCTGGTGCACAAGTGCCCTTCTCATCCATTAACTTTGGAACAGACACATCCTCTGAAGGTCGTATGGTCTTAAAGAACTACTTACTGGCTTTAGACAGTGGTCTTGGAAAAGGTGAGACACCCATTTTCCCCATTTCAATTTTCAAAGTCAAAGAAGGCGTCAACTATCAACCCGAAGATCCAAACTACGATCTATTCAAACTGGCAATTAAAACAAGCGCAAAAAGACTCTTCCCAAACTTCTCATTCATCGATTCACCCTTCAACCACCAATATTATAAAGAAGGCGACTATGAAACAGAATGTACTTATATGGGGTGTCGTACACGCGTCATGGCTGATGTTACAGACCCTGAAAATGAAGTGGTTGTGGGCCGTGGAAACCTCAGTTTCACCTCCATTAACTTAGTACGTCTTGGTATCAAACATGGTCTTGTGAATCATCAAGAAGCAGACTTAGATGGATTCTTTAAAGAATTAGATCATTTGCTAGAGCTTACCAAAGATCAACTCTTAGAACGCTTTGAAATTCAATGTTCAAAATCAGTTTCTAACTTTAAATTCTTATTGGGTCAAGGTGTTTGGAAAAACTCAGAAAAATTAAAAAACAATTCAAACTTAAAAGAAGTCCTTAAACATGGCTCTTTATCCTTCGGTTTTATTGGCTTAGCAGAATGTCTCAAAGCCTTAACTGGAAAACATCATGGAGAAAGCGAAGCATCACAAGAACTTGGTTTAAAAATTATTACACATATGAGAGATAAAGCAGATGCTTATGCTGAAGAATATAAACTCAACTTCACACTTATTGGAACCCCTGCAGAAGGGTTATCAGGACGCTTTGTGGGCATTGACCGTTCCATCTTTGGAAACTTAGATGGCATTACAGATCGTCAATATTATACAAACTCATTCCATGTACCTGTGTATTATGATATTTCAATTGATGATAAATTAAGAATTGAAGCACCTTATCATGCACTCACAAACGCAGGACACATTACTTATGTTGAACTTGATGGCGATACCACCAAAAACTTAGATGCATTTGAAGATGTCATTCGTAAGATGCATGATTACCAAATTGGATATGGCGCCATCAACCACCCCGTAGATAGAGATCCAGTATGCGGCTATACAGGCATTATCAATGATGTATGTCCACAATGTGGTCGTTTGGAAGCAGACCATAATGGGCCAGGATTTGAAAGAATCCGTCGTATCACTGGTTACTTAGTGGGTACCTTAGATAGATTCAACGACGCAAAACAATCTGAAGAAAGAGATCGCGTGAAGCATCAATGAGCATTCGACTCGCTTCTTTAATTCATGATTCCATTGTGGATGGTGAAGGCTTAAGAACCGTGATCTTTACCCAAGGCTGTCCCCATAATTGTCCAGGTTGTCACAACCAAGCTTCCATTCCCTTTGATGGTGGACAAGTTTTAAGCATTGATACAGTCTTAGAAGATGTACTCAAAAGAGATTTAAAAAAGGTTACCTTCTCAGGTGGCGAACCTTTTGTGCAAGCAGAAAGCTGTTATAAAATTGCGAAAGTCCTCAAAGAAAATGGCTTCAGTCTTTGGTCATACACTGGCTTTACCATGGATGCACTCCTTAGACATCGTGACCCTTATGTAAAGAAATTTCTATCAACTTTAGATATTTTAATTGATGGACGCTTCATTCTATCACAAAGAAGCATCGCTACACTTTTCAGAGGCTCTAAAAATCAACGTATTATCGATGTACAAAAATCACTTGAAAACAACAAGCCCATTGTTTCAGACAAATATAAAGATTCAGAACCACAAACAAACAACATCAAAAAACAAGAAGGTATCTACATTTAGCGAGGTATTATATGAGACATATCCCCAATATACTATCAATTATAAGAATTCTAATTTTACCTTTGTTTGTATTGTCTATTTACCAGGAATCTTATACACAGGCAGGTTTGATCATTATCTTTTCAGGTCTAACAGACTTACTCGATGGCTTTCTTGCCAGAACATTTTCCTGGCAATCAAGACTGGGTGAACTTTTAGATCCTTTAGCTGATAAACTCACACAAACAACCATTGCGTTCACCTTTATCATCTTTGTGAAAGAGTTTCGATTCTTTTTCTGGATACTCTTGGGTAAAGATATCTTGATGTTATTGGGAAGTTTTGTATCTTATCGAAAGAAGATTCACATTCCTGCAGCGAAGTGGTTTGGAAAAGTAGCGACTGCACTTTTCTATATCAGTATGACACTGATCTTACTCTTCCCAAATCTTAACGACACAACAAAAAACATCTTATTATTTTTAGTTGCTGGGTCATCTGTCTTTTCGGCACTGAAATATTTAAGCATCTTCTTTAAAAAATATGAAATATCAAAAGTATAAGAAAACACCGCGTAAGCGGTGTTTTAATTATCCTATAAGACTGTATGACCCTTAATAAATTTTAATCATTATTTATCTTAATAGCAATTAAAATAGAATAACCTAAATTTACGATTCCTAAATATATTAGCAGTGGGCTTAAGTATTCAAGCTCCAGTTCAACAGCTACTCCCAAAGCAATGATTACAATTAAAATAAGTAAAGAACGTTCTAAAAACTTTTTAGCTTCATCCATAATACGACCTCCCTGTATCAACGTTAATTCAAAAACATCACATTACAAGAAAACACCGCGCGTGCGGTGTTTTTATTTTTCTTATTTTTTTCCTAAAAGTCTAAACATGTTACGTTTGTACACTTCAACACCTGGTTGATCAAATGGGTTTACATCTAACATATAAACACTCATTGCCAATGCTTTAAAGAAGAAGTATACCAAGTAACCGAAGTTGTATGCATCCATATCTTGAATTTCTAAAATGATATTTGGTACGCCTCCTGTGACTTCGTGGGCTTCTAGAGTACCTTCAAATGCTTTTTTGTTGACCCAGTGTAAACTTTTACCTGCAAGATAATCCAGTTGATCAATGTCACCTTCATCTTTAGGGAAAATCATATCTGCAATGGGGTTTTCTACAGTCACAACTGTCTCAAAGAGCATCTTTGTACCTTCTTGAACAAATTGGCCCATTGAGTGTAAATCAGTGGAATTGTTGACGGCTGTTGGAAGTAAGCCTTTATCTTCTTTACCTTCTGATTCACCAAAGAGTTGTTTCCACCACTCGCCTAAGAAGACCATGCTTGGTTCATATGAAACAAACATCTCTGCTTTTTTACCTTGGTTTTCTAAAATTCTTCGCGCTACGGCATATGTATAGGCACCATTTTCGCTAAGTTCTGGATTGTTTAATTCTAAAGTCGCACGTTCTACACCTTGCATGAGGGCATCAATATCGATCCCGGCAGCTGCAATTGGGAGTAATCCAACAGGTGTAATCACTGAGAAACGACCGCCAATATCATCAGGAATCACAAATGTCTCATAGCCTTTTGCGTCTGCTAAAGGTTTAAGTAGTCCTGCTGACTTATCAGTTGTCGCAT
>CAYSBB010000002.1:42907-50844 GCA_964429205.1 uncultured Erysipelothrix sp. | reverse complement strand
GCTTTTAAGTATGGATTTTTAATACTTGCAAAGATATTACCAGCTGTTTGATCCATTAGGATTTAGAATTACCATCAACAAGCTCTATGATCGCTACCAAAAACCACTCTTTGTAGTTGAGAATGGTCTTGGCGCAAATGATGTTGTTGAAGAAGATGGCAGCATTAATGATGACTATCGTATTGCATACCTCAAGGCACATATTGAAGCCATGAGAGATGCGATTGAATATGATGGCGTTGAAATGTTAGGTTATACATCATGGGCACCCATTGACCTAGTTTCAGCAAGTACAGGTGAAATGAGCAAGCGTTATGGCTATATTTATGTAGATCGTCATAATGATGGTTCAGGTACTTTCAAACGCAGTAAGAAAAAATCATTTGATTGGTACAAAAAAGTCATTGCTTCAAATGGTGAAGACTTAGATTCATAAGTTACATAAAAGGTTCAGTGTTTATTCGCTGAGCCTTTTTCCTTTCTTGATTAAAGGGTTCAAAGTTCATATAATATATGGGTTAATGAAAATGTGGATTTTATATGAAAGAATTAAACCAAATACTAAAGTTTATAGAAGAAGTTGAAGGACTAATATCCGTCACAAGAACTGCATAGACAAAAGATGGAAGACGCGAAAGCACCACGGAGCATTCATGGTGTTTGACAACTTTTACATATCTGATTTCATCATAAAGTGACATGCTACCAAAAGACTTGGGGTAAAGTTGATGAGTGTTTGGGAAGAATACGAGACGGCACTACTCCTGAAGCAAAGTTTGTTAAAGCACTTGATAAAGCCGAAACAATCATCCAACATAATCAAGGCGACAACCCTGAAATCTTTGATTACGCATTTAACTTAGAGTATGGTAAATCGTATTTTGAAGAAGGTGCATTACTAAGCGCTTTAAGAAAAGAATTGGATGACAATACATTGCAAAATAAAATTAGTAAACAGTAAAAAATCTCACACCGCGTGAGATTTTTAATTAAACGATTATTTTAAGATGTTTCCAAGTTAGATATAATTGAATCATCGTAATCACAAGAAATAAGACTACTACAAACACAATGACATTTGTGAGAGGTGACATGCCCAATAGGATAATCAAGCCACTCAATAGAAATGACATTATTATTAATGCATTCTTTTCTTTTATTAAAATATCTTCATCTCGATCTCTAAAAATATCATCTTGTTTTTTAATAATATAATACATGACCAATATTTCTGAAACGTATAGTAAATAAAAGGCAAGCAGTAGTAAATCAAAAAAGTATACAGCAATCACAATAAAGCCCAAAAGCATTAAAGTAATCAATGCCATGAAGTGATATAAATCTTGTCTTTGTTTGTATCTTAGAAAGAGTTTATCCATAATGCCTCCCATCACTTAAAAGTAAAATCAAAAAATATCTATTGATACATTATAGTCTATTTTAAAACTTTAAGTAAGGAAGGATTTTAAGAATTCATTAAATTGCTTAAGATCGAAACACTTGTAACGGCTTATAATTCCCAAACTAAATTTCTGAACACAGATTTTAAAACGATTATTTCACATGATATATTATAAATAAGGACCAGAAAAATGAGCATCAGTATGAAAGAAAAAGAACTGATTGAACAAGATTATCGTAAGTAAACTGGAACGAAAATTGATGTATTTTCAACAGAGACATGTGTGAACATTCTACAATTTGTGTCACAAGCTTACCAAAAGTTTTTAACACAAGTAGAAAAGCATGGATTTTACCAGATAATGCGGATGAGAATGCGTTAATGGAAACCATTGATCGCTGTCCAAGTAAAGCACTCAAATATATCGTTAAGTAGAAAGGATATCATATGGAATTTAAAAAAGGAGAAAATAGATATTACGTTTTAGATGGTGATAAAGAAGTAGGACAAGTAACATATTCTGTTGCGGAAGATACAATCTTAATCATTGACCATACAGAAGTTGGTCGCGCATATGGTGGTCAAGGGATTGCAGGTAAACTTGTGAAACTTGTGGTGGACAAGGCCATCGCTGAAAACAAACTCATCATCCCACTGTGTCCCTTTGCGGCACGTGAGTTCGCAAATAATCCAGAGTATCAAAAGATTCTAAAAAGATAATACGCAAATAAAATAGCCACTCAGATTTCTAAGTGACTATTTTTATTTTATTCAATATGCATTACTTCATAAATGAGAAAATCATTGCCATCTTTAAACTTGTATAAGGGTTCTGTATTGAGGTGTCTCTTCACCGAGCCATCTTTTTTACGATACTCAACCAAGAAATAATCATAACTTGCTTCGAAAGTTTCAAGATCATCAACGGTTAATGTATTTCTTAACTCATGTTTTTCATCATACTCATAAATCATGATTGAATCATCTTTTGTTTGTGGTTGTACAAGCACCTCAATGTTGAGTTGTAGATCTTTGTCATCTTGTGTATAAGTCAGTGCACCACCCATTTCATTTTCAAAGAGATAATTAGATGATACTTTTTCTAAAACAATTTCGTCATTTATTTTATACATGAGGCTAATGGAGTAAAGAAATGGCTCCTCATCTGCGTAGGGATAAACGGCTGCTTTAATATTTGTGATATTATTTTCATCTTCAATTGAAACGTGGTGTTCTATCATAAATACTTCATCTGGGACTTCATAATCTAAAGTCTTAGAATAAAGAATTAAGTATTGATCATCTTCTTGTTGGTCATTGTTTAACGGTACATAAGTTAAAGCAACACCAATAAATTTTTCTGAATCATCTTGTTGAATGTAAGCATCACTTGCCAGTTGGCATCCTGTCAGTAAACTTAAGATTGCTGTAAGTATTACTCGTTTTATTTTATTCATCATCAAATCCTCCATCAAATTCTAAAATATCTTTAACATCACATTCCAGGTAATAACAAATTTTATTGATTGTATTAAACCTTACACCTTTAACTTGACCCGTTCTCAGTAGCGAAAGATTGGCTTCGGTGATCCCAATTAAGTTCGCAAGTTCTTTAGAGGTCATATTTTTTTCTTTTAAGACTTCATCCAGTTTTACAAGAATTGCCATTAGATGAATTGCTCATTTTCTTTCTTCACCGAAATCGCTTGAATCAAGGTCTTAACATAGATGTTGATAAACACAGTTATTAAAATCATTGAAGTTGGAATGTTAAATGAGACATGCGCATCTCCACTGGTACTGAGTGTGATAAAACTTACTAAAGTAGAGGCAATCAATGTATATATTGTGATCGCAAGGACACGCATTGCAAGTTTCTTTAAGTTGATGAGTGATTCTAGTGCATCCTCTTTTAAAGATTCATAAGTCCTAGTTGTAATAAACGTTCTTAAATTGATCAATAAATGAAGATTTACCAAAATTATCAGTATCGTGGATAGTGGATAAAATATATTGAATATTGATTCTAAATTAGTATTGAACAGTATAAATATTTTAAATCCTAATAAAGACGCATACGCGAATATTGAACACAGTGTCAGAAGATTTAATAGAGTATGAAGATGAGAATCTTTAATAAAGTAAACTTCAAAATAGATACCAATAAAAATACTGTAGTAAAAAATACTGAGCGCTAAGATTTTATATTCTTGAATGATATTCAGATGCGCTTTAGGGTTTAATACTGAGATACTTAGAAGTAGAAAAATTATAGAAAATAAAAAATAAACCAGTAATTTTAAATCTCTCGTTTTATACTTTGATATAAAGAAAAGAAAAGGTAAAAATGAAATGATCACTAATAGTATCCATGATAGGATATTAAAAATACCAGACTTCAAAGATAAATTCGCAATCCTATCCAAACATGTTTTTAAAGGCAATGATATCAGTGTGAAGAAATTGGAAACGAAAGGGATAAAAACAAGTCCAAATATGATTCCTAAGCCAATGATAATAAAGTTCTTTTTGTTCATAAAACACCTCCTAATTATTGTTTCACGATAATTGCATCTATAATATATCATGATAATTATTGTTTTACAATAATTTATTTAAAAGTCAAAGCAATAAAAAACCACGAATTTGGCTTTCTTACTCATTTTCATCAGGAGTTACACTAAATCGGTTGTTGTATAGATATCTGATTGCATCTTTTTCTTTTAATGGTTTGGCAAAGTAGAACCCTTGAATGATGATATCTCCTATTTTTTCTATCCAATCTTTTTGGGTTTCAGTTTCTATGCCTTCCGCAATTACTTTATAGTTTAAGTCATATACCATGGTGAAGATTGTTTTTGCCATTTCATGGTTTGTCTCGATCATATCCGCAAATGACATGTCAACTTTGAGATAATCAATGGGTAGATATTTAATGCGCTCTAAGGATGAGTATCCAACCCCGAAATCATCAAGGTAAATGCTGATGCCTTTATCTATAAGCATCTTTAGCTTTTTATTAATGGCATCGAAGTCATCAATTAAAATTGATTCTGTAATTTCAATACCGATGTTTTTAAAAGCAACGCGGTATTCTGTCACAAGTCTTATAAATTTTGAAACAAAATCTTCTTCTTTGATTTGTGCATAAGAGACATTCATTGAAACGATAAGGTATTTATAATCTTCTTTGTATAAGTTTTGAATGATTTGTAGTGCTTCTTCATAAATGCTCCATACCAATGGAATGATGAGACCTTTTGATTCAGCAATTGGAATGAAGACTTCAGGTGATATGAAACCAAGGATTGGTGGTTCCATCGACTGAGGGCTTCAAAGCCAACGATTTTATTTTTTTTGGAATCAACCTTTGGTTGAAATACCAAGTAGAATTCTTTTTCAAAGAGTGTATCGTTAGATTTGATGAGGGAATTTTGAACTTTTTATTGTTAGATGAGTTTATCCCATAATTCATTCCCAAAGATAGGGAAACTATTTTCTGCATCTTTTTTAAGGAAACTGATCGCATTATCAATGTTTGACTTAGTAATGTAAGGAGATGAAAAGGCTTTGTTTAATCTGATAACACCTGTTTAGAAGCAAAATGGATATCATCAAAATCAACGTTGTTTTGAATCTTTTTACTGGTGTACACTTGATGTTGATCCACTAATTCATCATCATTTAAATAAAGGTTATAAAGTAATACCAGTGAAATTTCATCATATTCGAAGATTTGTGACGCTGAATTTATGAGTATTCTAATTTCATTTTTATATGCAAGAACAGTCTCATTAAAGACATCTACTTCCATCGTGATTTTTAAGTTGTCATAATTATTAATGTTCACAAGTCCAAAGAGATATGAACCATTTGTGATTTCTTCATAGTGATCATCAATATATTGATCAAGATATTTACGGTTATGAATACCATGAATATCTGCATCATATAATTCTTGTTGGGATTTTTCATCTTTTATAAAGTCCCGATACACAAAGTATAAAACGATTGCAAGCATACCTCCAACCACAAACAACATTGTTTGGACCACGGGTTCCATAAAACTCAAACTGTAATGAAGGTAAAGTGTCCCCACACGACTTTCATCTAGAAGGATTGGAGAAGAGATTTCCAGTGATTTTGTGTTATTAAAAGATGTCATCCGGGACAAGATTTCATCAGAATTATGGGCATTTTGTTGAAACGAATCTTACGATATTTCAGGAAGTACACAATTAAAAGGGAAGGTAAAATCATCGCTTACTTTCATTGGTGCATTAAAAATATCATCACGACTGATTGTTTCATCAAACCATATATTAGGATCAAAATCTTTAATCACACTGTAAATGTATTTCGCACCCAGGTCAACTTGAACAATATTTCCCTGATTTGTGATTGCATAAGCGTTTTTTAAACAATCTTCTGAATCAAAGATGTTTCTCATATTCTATCTTCACCTGATAAATAGAATAACCAAACAGGATGATCTTTAGGTAAGGGAACGCCTAGATATTCTTCGTGTTGAAGCAATTAAAACGCCTTCAGTATTAAAATAGTTAATAACCAATACTTTTGCGAACTCAGATAATTGTTAGGATGTATAGGATTTATCGAAAATGACATCTTCATAATCAAGTGCAAGATCTAAAGGAGTATCCAAATGTTCTTCAAATAATGATTCGAACTTCTCATTTGCGACAGTAGCAAGCTCTAAATTATGCGCAAAGCCATTTGCAAGTTGCGAAGAGACGTCAATAAAGACATCTTAAAAGTATCTTTCAGCTGCCCTCATTAATCCTGAAGCACTCGCAAAGATAATGCTTAGGACAATTAATAAAATTCACAAATAAGAGAAATGAAACCATTTGAGCAAACCGATTATTTCGCGTAAGATTAAAGTAGAACCAATTGGAGGTATGAGACTATGGACCTAATTTTAGATTTTGCACTATACATGTACACGTCTATCACAACAAATAATATAAAAACACAGGATATTCCAAAGTATAAAAAAAGAATTAAGAAGGGACTCCTGTATCTTTTTGTGGTCATGATTGCCATTATCTTTTTTACACTAGAAAGAAAAGGATGATTTTTAAGGAGGTTTTAAGATGAACATCACAACATTTCCATATTCAAAGGCTTTTAAAAAAGAAGAGAAAACCATTTCAAATCCAATAGGTTTTGATGTGCTTGTTGAAATAAAGGCCATCTCAGTAAACCCCATTGACACTAAAGTGAAGAAGAATATACCAAATGGAAAGTCGCGGATTTTAGGATGGGATGCAGCAGGTGTAATCGTTGAAGTTGGCGATAAAGTCAAAGACTTTAAAAAAGGAGATAAGGTTTTTTATGCAGGGATGCTCAATAGAGATGGATCTAATGCGACACATCAACTGGTAGATTCAAGAATCATTGCTTTAAAGCCTGAATCACTCAGTTTTACAGAGAGTGCAGCGCTCCCACTCACAACACTGACCGCCTATGAGGGCCTTTTTGATCGACTCAATATTTCTAAAGAGCCAAAAGACAACACGGATAAATCCATATTAATTATTAATGGGGCAGGGGGTGTTGGTAGTATTGCGATTCAACTCGCAAAGGTTGCAGGTTTGAAAGTCATTGCGACATCATCCCGTAAAGAAACAAAAGCATGGGCCTTGAAGATGGGGGCTGATCAAGTCGTCAAACATCATGAAGATTATGTCGTTGATCCAGTTGATTACATATACTGTCTTCATACACCAGACATGCACCTTAAGAAAATGAGTGAAGTCATTAAACCATTTGGTAAAATATGTGCCATTGTGGACAGCCAAGATCCATTAGATATGAATATCTTAAAACAAAAAAGTGTATCGTTTTCATGGGAATTTATGTTTACACATGGTAACTTTCATGTTGATTTAGAAAAACAAGGACAAGCTTTAAAAGCTGTTTCAAAGCTTATAGATGCACATAAAATAACTTCAACCTTATACCAAGAACTCTCACCTTTAAATGAAGAAACACTCTCAAAAGCGCATGAGATCATCGAATCAAATCAATCCATTGGAAAACTCGTCATCATAAAATAGTTTAAGTTTTAATTCATTGGGTATAATCATACCAGTAGATAAATATGAATCAACACGATTAGAAAAGAATGAATTAAAGATGAAAAAATATTATTAACTATGTCGGTATTTGGACTTTTATTGGGTCTTACTGGATGTACAGTAAATCCTGATGGTTCCATTGGTGATTATACAGAATCAACTCAAAAAGAAGTCGCACTTGATCCAAGTATTCAAATTGAAGCAGTAAATCAAATTCGTGTGTCTCAAAGTGGTTGGGCAATTGTTGAAGGTGTGACTGTCAAGAATGTTACCGTGAATATCAATGTTGATGGGGATGCTGATAAAACCAATACCACAACCAGTGATGATCATGGCAACTTCACATTAGAATATCATTTAGATGATAAAGAGGATCGCGTCCGTGTCACAATTCATGTGATTGTGGATGATAAAATTGTTGCGAAGAAAGA
>CAYSBB010000002.1:13673-42807 GCA_964429205.1 uncultured Erysipelothrix sp. | reverse complement strand
AAGAAAGAAGCGAAAATATGGAAAATATTTTAACATTTCAAGTGCATGAACAAAAAGATAAAAAGAACATAGCAAGGGAAGTTTTATATGACTTACCTGAATGGTTTGGCCTACCTGAACATACTCAGAAGTATATTGAAGATGCACAAGCCCTTTCTTTTTGGGTAGCAGTTTTAAATCAAGAAGTCTTGGGATTTGTGACACTGAAAGAAACAAGCAATGATACAGCTGAAATTCACTGTATGGGTGTTAAGAAAGCGTACCATCACTTAGGTGTAGGCACAAAACTTTTTCTTGAACTTGAAGCTTACGCAAAAACAAAATATAAATTCTTACAAGTAAAAACCGTTGAAGAAGGCAGGTATAAAGAATATGACCAAACAGTCTCATTCTATAAAAAACTAGGATTTTCAAAATTAGAAGTATTTCCCACTTTATGGGATGTGTGGAATCCTTGTTTGATTATGATTAAGCATCTAAAGGATGCTTGACATATATCAAGGTGATAAAAAGTACCTGGTGATATAATAGATTCACACAAATAAAGGAGCACATAAAGATGGAAATCAGTAAAGAGAAAGTATATTATGCACAGTTAAGAAAAGACCAAGATTCAAATGGTTTTATTAACTTTTTAGAAGTTAGAAAATATCAAGATAGAGTTGTTTCTGTAAGAATTGATGGTGTAAATTATGATGAGAACCCATATGGCACTTACAAATCACTTTCAGAAAAATATAATAACGCGATGCATGATGCATCAGGTACTTACTATAGAGATGCAAAAAGAATGTACGAAGAAAGCATTCTTAAAGGCGGAGATTTAGTAAGGGTTAAAGGAGCAGGGGGTCTTTATGGTGATTTAATGCTTCTTATTGATAAGATTAAAGCCCAAACAGACCTTGATATTCAGTATGATGTCAATTTAAAGTAAACAAAAAGCGCTTAAGGGCGCTTTTTGACTTACTTCATAAAAGCAACAGCATCATAAGTATCTACACTCACAAGTCCATTTTTCTTATAAAACTGTTTTGACTTTTCTGTATTATCAGTTAAAAGTAGTATTTGTCTTACAGACTGATATTCATCTAAAATAATTTTTAGCAGCTTACTACCAAGGCCTTTATTTTGAAATTCTTCTAATACCAAAATATCTTGAATATAAATAATTGTATGACCATCACCCACAACGCGTGCCAATGCGATGAGTGTTTCTTTTTCCCATACAGTCCACACTTTAAGAGAGTTTTCTATGGCCTTCATCAGTGTTGTGGGATTTTTTGTGTAAGCATGCCACTTTACACCTTCATAAAGCTTTAAGACATCTTCTTCTTTAGGCATGATATTATTTTTTATAATCATCGCGTACTCCTTTATATAAGTGTATCTGCACTCAAATCAATACCAATGGCCCCCAGTGGTGCCGTGATAAGAATTGCCAATACGGATACTGTTAAGATTAAGGCACCTGATTCAAGCCCCATTGAAAGCGGGATACTTCCAATCGCAGCTTGAACAGTTGCCTTGGGTGTATATGAAACCATCACAAACAACTTTTCTTTGAAGGAAAGTTTTGTGGGTAAAACACTGATCCAAACACCAAACATACGAATCACTAAAGCAATCAGTATTAAAATAATGGGGATCAAACCTTGTGAAAAAGCATATGAAATATTTACTGAACTTCCCACCAACACAAATAAAAGTATTTCACCAGGGATCCATAACTTATTATAGATATGTTGAAGTTTTTGCGCATTTTGTGGATTGTTTATATTAATCATAAACGCCATACTCATCACAGCTAGAATGCCTGAGAAAATAAAGATATTTTCTATACTTACCAAAATAAATGAAACAGATAATAGGATGAGCATTTGATTAAATGAGCTTGTCTTGATGGATTTAAAAAGCTTATTCAAGAATATTCCAAAAAGAATTCCAACAGCGACACCACTTATTATGGATACAGGAATTTGTAGGAGGTGCGTCATTTTAAATGTTTCACCCAAAGAGATAGATAAAAATGATGTAAATAATACCAGTGCATATATATCATCCACAGATGCACCCGCAAGAATGAGTTGTGGGATGCCTTTATCTGTGCCTTTTTTATGTTTGATAAAATTTATCATCCGAGGAGCCACCACGGCTGGTGATACAGCACTTAATATGGTACCCAGTAAAGCTGCATCAACACTTGAAAGTCCAAGCAGTTTTGGCGCAAAGACAATGACTGCCAGTATTTCAAACGTTGCGGGAAGAAAACTGAGTAGAAAAGCAGGTAATCCAACTTTTTTTAAATCATCGAAGTTTAAAGATAAGCCTGCACGCGTTAAAATAACGATAAGCACAACTTGTCTCATTTCAGTTGAAATGATTAATAAGTTTTCATCTAAAACTTTGAACATTTCAGGTCCTAAAAGAATCCCTAAAAATAAATATCCAATTAAACTGGGAATGTTTATTTTCTTAAAGACTTTATCAATCATCAATCCAAAAATGAAGATGATACCAAGACTCAATAACATTATATCTCTTTTAAAATCTGTGCAGGGTTTCCGCCAATCAGCACATTATCGCCAAATGATTTTGTGACAACACTTCCTGCGGAAATCACCACATTATTACCAATCGTGATACCTGGATAAATAATGGCACTTCCACCTATCCAAACTGAGTTTCCAAAAGAAATGGGCTTGCCAAATTCAGCACCACTGTTTCTCAGTGTTTCATCTAGTGGGTGTGTTGCGGTATATATTTGAACATTGGGCCCCAGCATACAGTTGTCTCCAAAGGTAATTTTACATACATCCAGCATGATGCAATCAAAGTTACAATAAAAATTATCGCCCACACTGATGTGGATGCCATAATCAAATTTAAGTCCCATCCCAAAACTAGCTTTTTCTTTGGTTTGAATGAGTTTTTTATAAACTTCACTGCGTTTTTCATTATCGATGATGGTTGATGCTTCTAAAATCACAGCTCTAGCGCGCATACTGTCTTCAATTAATTCAGGATCATTGGCGCTATAAAATTCGCCACGTAACATTTTTTCTTTATTGCTCATAATATTCACCTTTCATTCTTCTTAGACACTGTAATTTAAACATGGTACCTTGTCAAATTTTAAATCTAAAACCTCGTAGATATAAATTTATGAATTTGGTCATTTCTTTTGTTTCAAATTATCGATTTCACCCACAACAGTGACAACCTCGATTTCAGTTAATCTTCGAATCGCATGTTCACTCATAATCACGGGATTTTCATCACCAATTATATAGTACTTAATGCCATCTTTACCGATATAATATTTCTTTTCTTTTTTAGCCATAAGAGACCCCTTTTATTTTCTAATCTTATTATAACCAAATTTTTTTGGAAAATATAACTGTGAAGTGATAATGTATATTTAATGAAGTGAGTGACATATGGTATAAAACATCAAAACATTTTGGATTTGATTTTTAATTTTAAGATAGGCTTTATAATTGAAGCCGTTTTTCACGGGTTGTTTAAGGTTGAAAGTGGTTTTCGATTTGTCAGTCCATTTTTGGCTTTATATTATATTTATACAACCACAAAGAAACATGGTTGGCATTTAGATTTCTTAACGTTGAAATCTAAGATTCGTGATCGATGGGATCATTTAATTGCGATAATGGGATTTGAGTCACTGCTGCTTATTGTCATCATTGGTTCATTGGTGAGTTTATTGCTTTTTTTTTGGATCTGATGCTTTAATGGTGAAACTTGAATCTTTAATGGCACAATCTGGACCTGAAGAGAAAAAATTCTCAGTTTGGATCATGATGGATGATTTCATTGCCGTTGTTCTTTTGGGTTTTTTAATGGAAGAAATCTTATTTAGAGGGTTTCTTTATGATGGGATCAAATATAAAGGTCAAAAATATACGATGATACTCAGTGTCTTGGCTTTGGGTTTGGCGCACGGTGGTGTGCTACCCCATCTTTATATTTATACCAAACTTCGCCAACAAAGTGGTGATATCTATGGTGGCTTAATCCTTCATAGTTTCAATAACTTCCTTGTATTTATGGCCGGCATGATAACACTTGAATATCTTTAAATCGTTGTATTAATTTTACCGCTACTATATTTAATTTATTATCGTGTGGTCCAAAGAAAACCTTTATTAAAATTTGTTTTAAAAAAGCTGTTGGTTAATCCAGCAGCTTTTGTGTATGATCGATAAAGTGTTTTTCAACGAAGGATTTTTCTGATTTAAGGAAGCTTTCTACATCGCTTCGTTTTTCAGCATGATTTGCGAAGAGTACGGCACGTACTTTGTGTTGATCATCAACATAGGCAACCGAAAATTTTTCAGGTTCTTCATACTGACGTACATAAGTATGGGCAGTATTTGTGACGTGTCCCAAATATTCAAAGGTTTGATCATATTGATCACTCCAGAAATAAGGAATGATGTCATTGGGCACTTTTTCGTCTGATAAGATATTTTTTGCGATATGAATGCCGGCATGGTATGCCACTTCCCAGTGATCCACATGAATCATTTCATCAAGATAAGGGAACCGTGTGATATCGCCACCTGCATAAACATCTTTGAATTTTGTTTCTTGGTATGTGTTAACATCAATGAGATCGTGGGTTCCTAAGTCTTTTTGTTTAAAGTTGAGGTTTGGTCTAACACCAATGGCCGCAATCACAAGATCAGTATCTATGACTCGTTTATTTTTAGTGATAATGCGTGTAATCATGTCGTCTTCTTTTTCGAATGTTTCGGCTTCATCTTCAGTGATGAAATTGACACCATGACTTTCGTGCATTTTGAGGATATAATCTGCTACTTTAGATCCAAATACTTTTTCTAAAGGTTTTGTATCGCGGATAAGTACTGTTACATTTTTATGAAGTTGCGAGAAACTGGATGCAAGTTCTAAACTGATAAAGCCACCCCCAATTAAGGTGATATTTTTGGCGGTTTTTGCGAGTGTTTTAATTTCTAAGGCACTGTTGAAACTTCTTAGGTAACGTAAGTTAACAGCCATTTCATTGAGTGTATTGAGTTTTGAACCCATACTTAAAACAAGCACATCATAAGATAAGGTCGAGCCATCATTCAGTCTGACTTCTTTTTGTTCGGGATCAAAATCTAGCACTTCTGTATTGAGTCTTAAATCAATTTGATGATTTTCATAATAGGTTTCTTTTTTGAGTAGAGGTGGTGTTGTTTTTTCTAAATCAAGCATCCATTCTTTGGATAGCTTATAAGGATTATAGGGAAAGGTATCATGCTCTTCTAAAAGTGTGATGGTTCCTTCGAAATTATTTTTAACCAAAGTGTTCATAACATTAATACCTGTGATAGAAGCACCTACAATAACAACATGTTTTCTCATAGTAATCATCTCCTAGTTATAGTTTATGCCTGTAAGCGCTCTTGTGCAATGATTATGCGATGAGTTGACATTGATGGGGTGTTTTTTTACAATAAGGTTAAGAATCGAGGTAACATTATGAAAGTATGTATTATTGGCGGGACAGGAACACTGTCTACCCCCATCACAAATATTTTAATAAACAATGAGAATATCGATTGTACACTTATTAATCGTGGCAAAAGTCTTGAAAAAATTGATGCTTCTAAAGTCACACTTTGGAAAACAGATATTAATGATAAAAAAAAGATGATGGACTATTTAGAAAATGCTTCGTTTGATGTGGTGATCAATTTTATCAATTATCATCCAGATGAAGTAAAACGAGATATTCGATATTTCAAAGATAAAACAAAACAATATATTTTCATCAGTACCAATGTGGTATTAAATCATCATGAACATTGTGAAATCTCTGAAAACACTGAGATTGGTAATCGTATTAGTGCATATGGCCAAAATAAAGCCGCATGTGAGAAAGTATTAAGAGACACAAAAGACTTTCCATACACTATTGTAAGACCCTCACACACATATAGTGATGATCGTTTTCCCGTATCGATTAAAGGGAAGGATACATGGACTGTCTTTGAACGGATTGCTGGTGGTAAAGAAATCATTGTTCAAGATCATGGACAATCCATTTGGCCCATTACACATGCCGATGATTTCGCAAGGCTTTTTGTATCACTTGTGGGTAATGAAAAAGCACTTTATGAAACCTATCACATCATGAACCCAAAACCCCTCACTTGGGATATGATTTATCAAGAAATCGCTAGACAAACAAAAGGCACCTATCGCCCCGTTTATATCCCCACAAGCATACTTGAAAAATCTGAGAAATATAATTTTAAAGAAGCCATTGCGGGAGATAAAGCATTTTCGAATATCTTTAATATCGATAAGATTTTAAGTTTGAATCCAAACTTTGAATTTGAAGTTGATTTAAAGGAAGGTGTAAAACGTTTCTTATCATATATGGACTCAAACCCCTCACTTAAAAATGAAGATAGTGACTTTAATGTATGGTCTGATGAAACCATCAAAAACTATAAGAATCTAATCAGTAATTTTATACTATAAAAAATAGGTCAGCACATGCTGACCTATTTTCATCATTCATTTAAGTTTCGACTGAGCGGTTCTAAACCACTTGTCATCATGTAATCAAAGCCATCGCCTTGATACCAATCTTCATTTTCATCAACAATCCAAAAGACGTCTAAGCGATCTTCAGGATATTTTTTATTGTATTCATCAATAAAGGCAACCCCATCATCATACTCCATCATAAACATTGAAGTTGAGAAGATATCGGCTAGCGTTGAACTTTCCATCACAATGGACACGGATCTAAATGAGGTTTGTGGCCACAGTGTTTTTGGATTGATTAAGTGTGAGTAGGGCACTTCATCAGGTCCGTAGTAGGTTCTTTGGTAATCACCTGAAGTAACCACAGAATATGATTTATCAATACTTAGAATATCAAGACTGGGTGCATCTTTTGCGGGTGATGGTTCTTGAATCCCAATTTTCCATGGGCCATCTGGTTTTTGGTTGATGGTACGAATGTTGCCACCCCCTGAAATAATCCCATGTTCAAGGCCTTCTTCTTCAAGATATAGGGCAACTTTTTCAGTCGCAAGACCTTTCGCAATGGCACCCACATCTAAGCTTGCTTTTTCATCTTTAATATAGACGGTTTGTGCTTGTTCATCTATTTCAATTAAATCCCAACCGACATGTTCTGCCGCTTCTAGAAGTTCTTCTTCAGTGGGTATTCTTCCAGGTTCACCTTTAACATTAAGGTCAATCCCTTCTTCGCGGTATTCATGCCAAACTTTAAAGACAGAACCGTAAGTGACGTTGAAATATTCACTGATGTCGCTGTATTTTTTAGCGGTGATCAACATATCAATGATTTCTTCATCAACTTTGACTGCTTCTTTTCCTGCATTGTCGTTGATGGTTTTCATGTTGTTGATGCCATCATAGTTGTTATAAATATCAAAAAGTTCATGGTAATGCCAAAATTTTTGTCGCCCTTTTTCAAAGAGCTCATCAAACTTGTCCTCTGACTTCGCAAAACCAATAATGGTAATGGTGGTATCAAATCCTGCTGTAATGGTGGATTTTGAGAACTGTTGGAGTGTGTTTTTTGGTTTTGAGCTACATGCTGTTAAAAAAACCAAAGCGATTAAAAATACTGTTATTTTTTTCATGTTGTTATTATAACATATTTTTTAGGACTTTGATGAGAGATAAACTAATTAATAAAGAGGTGAGACATGGCAGCGACAGGTTTTATATTTGCACTTTTTATCATATTGATGCCCATTGTACAGGTTCAAATTGAAAATATAAGGTATGTTCATTTTCAATATGAAATTGAAAGGGCCTTAAAATCGGCCATCATCAGTGCTTATGAAGAAGAGAGTATGAATGAGAGTTTTGATGTTTTTAAATCTGAATTTTTACTCAGATGTCCTGAGTCATTTGAGTATACAATTAAACTTCAAAATTTTGAGAACTATCCAAAATTAGTTCATTTTAAAATATATGCAGAAAATGAGTTGGGTGATCACTATGATATGGAAGCATCACTGATAGAGGAGGATAAAGCTTCATGAAAATGGTTAAGAAAGTGTTAATTGTGGGGGGCATTGTTTTAGTGCTTGGGTTATGTACTGAAATTCTTGTCAGAAAACGTATGGATTTAATGGATGTTGTGGTTGTGAATAAAAAGGTGACACAAAGACATTTGCTTGAAGAAAATGATCTTACTACCATTAAAACAAGCAGACATTTGGTACCAGACGATGCCATTTTAGATAAAGAATCCCTTGTAGGTCAATACATTAAAATGGAACATACCTTACTTAAAAATCAAATCATAAGAAATGATAATATTGAAACTTTATCTGAAGCCATTGATGCACCACATCTACTCTTATTTGAAGACCAACGTGTTTATGCTTTGAAAAAAGATGTTGTGGGAACAGCAGGTGCCACACTTCAAACTGGAAGCTATGTTGATATTGCGGTTCAAGTTAAGAAAGAGGATGAATATGGCGTAATCATTGAAAATGTGCGCGTTGTAGGCGTGAAAGATAGACAAGGTGTCGATGTAGAAGTGGGTAAAGTACCCCATGTTATTTTACTTGCGATTGACACACAAGACATCAATGCCCTTTTAAAGGCAGAAGATGAAGGTAAAGTGATGCTTTTACCAAGGAATTTAAAACATGACAGCTAAGTTTCCATTTGATATCTTTGAGCCTTACTTAAGTGATGAGAAAGTGACAGACTTAAACTTCAATGGTAAAGACTTATGGATTGATCATTTGGACAAGGGACGTTTTGTGTCTGAAATCATTTTTGAAGAAGACAGTGTATTTCAAGCCTGTGTGCGTTTTTCTAATTTGGTGAATGTACATTTTAATCTACAAACACCCATCTTAGAAGCAGACTATGAAGATATCAGGGTGAGTATTTTACACCCCAGTGTTTCTGGATCACTCAGTGTGTCGTTACGTAAAACACCCACTTCTTTAAGGATGAATGAAACCAAGATGTTGAAGGAAGATTACATTACACAATCTGGATTAAACTTTTTAATCGCTTGTGTGCGTCATCACTATAATATTATGGTAAGTGGTTTACCTGGGGCAGGTAAAACTGAATTGATTAAATTTTTAACACAGTTTATAGATCCGAAAAGCCGTGTGATTTCAATTGAAGACTCGCGTGAACTGCATTATGGAAAGATTCACCCTGAAAGAGATTCAGTAAGTTTAAAAGTTTCCGAAGAGTTTACGTATGATATGGCCATTAAAGCTTGCATGAGACAAAGACCCAATTGGCTTTTGGTGAGTGAGGTAAGGGGAGAAGAAGTTGAGGATTTACTAAAATCCATTTCAACCGGAACTCACCTTCTCAGTACCATACACGCAAAAAGAGCAGCTGATATTCCAAAGCGGATGCTTTATATGATGGGAAATATTGATAAATCAAGTGAATCGTTCTTACAACAATTATATGATGCCATTGATTTGGGGGTTCATGTAGAACATATCGTAAGTGATCAAGGGGTGTATCGTTATGTGAGGGAAATTGTAATTTTCCTTCAAGATCAAGCGGTCACTTTATATCATCATAAAATGAAAAGAGAAATTGATGATAAAGTATTTGAAGTATTGGGGGTGAGTTTGTGATACTTGTGGTTATATTTTGTTTGTTGGTGCTAACTGACATCATTGAAGTTTTAAAAACAAAACAATTTAGGAAAAATTTAGATAAAAAAGAATTCTTACAATTAACCCTGATCTTTGTAGGGTCTCTGTTTGGTATTTGGTTTATCGCAAACTTATTTCATTTAAATATGAAGTACCAAATCTATTTGATGGTTGTGGTGATGGTCAGTGTTCTTTTAATCTTTAGCTATAACTTAAACTATTTAAAACATAAACATGACTTTGAAGATTTAAGTCAGTACATGCTGAGACTTTGTGTTTACTTTAGGGCCCACCAAAAAATTCAACCGAGTTTATTGGATGCGGCGCAAGGCTTTGAAGGACCCTTTAAAAAGAAGGTCGACCAAATCGCTAAAGATTATGAGACAAACAATGATTTTGAAAAAGCAATAGAAGATTTGAGTCATCATTATCTGATGAAATCTTTAATTGAGGTTTTTAAATCCAGTGAAAAAGTGGGACACAGTCACAGTGATTCACAACTGATTCGTTTAGAATCTGATATTGAAGCGTGGATCTATCAAACAAGAGCTTACCAAAAAGAGGAAGAAGGACTTCGAAATCGCATGATGATGCTTTTTGGAATTGGGATTATGATTTCATATTTTGCGCAAAATATGTTGATGCAATCGATGGAGATGCAATCACATGCGACTTATCAGTTGATGATATTTTCTTTTTTAGGCGCCAATGTGATGGCCATTACGTTTTTAAACCGCCGTGTTATTGAACCCTGGTTTTTAAAAAAGGAGGATTTATGATTCTTGTTGGACTCACACTTGTGATTTTTTTAGGACAGCCATTAATCGTTCATCTTAAAGAAAATGATTTTCAAAAGCTCTGTGAAATCCTTCATGTAAATGAAGAGAAACTTTTGAAGAAAAGATGGCTTGAATTAATTGTTATGTTAGTTATCATGCAGTTTATCCCCAAAACAAACATTCGATACTTTGTTTTTGTGGTTTTTATTGTATATAAACATCCATATTTTAAGTTGCGAAGAAAGTTTAAAAGTTTGAACAAAGCTTTAAACCTGCAGTTTTCAATTTGGCTTCGCATGATGGAAGTTTTACTCAGTTACCATACGGTCCCATTGGCCATCAGATATTCCATTGAAGCAGCACCTGTTTTAATGAAAGCACCACTTAAAACCTTGGCTTCTTTGCTCCAACAAGATCCTTTAAATAGAGATATTTATCTTAATTTTATGAAGGATTTCGAAGTGTTGAATATTGAACGGTCGATGCACCATTTATATCGCTACGCTGTTTTGGGTAGTGAAGATGCATCACTTCAGATTACACAAATGGTTGAAGACAATGCGAAAAGTCTTGCGAAATCACGCGAACAACTTTTTGAATCAAAGTTGAATTTCTATTCGTGGTTTGGTCTTTTGCCGATGATGCTTGTGTCAATCAGCTTTTTGGGACTGATGTTTATGGTATTAACACATTTAATGAAAGGGGGTTGGAATTTATGAAAGCATTTTTTGAAGAATATGGTTTGGTCTTAGTAGTGACCATTATTGCGACAGGAATGATCTTATTTTCAAATGAATTTAAAGGGATTCTTCGTGATACATTGACGTCAAGTTGGGAAAATATGACGGAGATGGTTGAATGAAAGCAGCCGTTGAATATGGTTTAATTTTCTTAATTGGATGTTTTATGTTGAGTCTTCTGATTCAGTTTACAGGTGTTATTGCACAAATCCATAAAGGACATCTCTATTTAAATTACATTATGCACCTTACGGAAAATTATGATGGCAATTTAGAAGATGTCTCAAATCATGCAGCATCCAATGATTTATGCGCCAGTTGTACGTTTACACACTCAAAAATGGATGATCGTTTTGAAATCCAAGTATCTTTTCCGATTAGACTTCAAACAATTTCATTTAACTCGCGCATGAGAATTACTGGGATTACCAGTCCCTTTGAATCGTGATATTGAAATAAATTGAAAAATACTGTAACGTAGAGGTTGTTAAGGAGATTATTATGATACTCACAATCGATATAGGAAATTCCAATACAGTATTAGTCGGATATACAAAAAATAAAGAAATTATCTTTGAACATCGTGTTTTAACTTTTAAAAATAATACAACAGAACTTTTCAGTGAGCTTTTAAAGTCGCTGAAGCTTGAAGTCGAAGATATTATTGTATCTTGTGTTGTACCCAACATTCAAAAAGAAATTGAAAATGTACTTTATGAGTACTTTGGAAAAAAAGCACTCATTGTGAATGGTGATACCATCAGAAAACTGAAAATTAATATCGATACCCCAAGTTCATTGGGTGCTGATTTAATTTGTACATCTGTTGGTGCGTGTTCGAAATATGACACACCGGTCATTGTCGCAGATATTGGTTCTGCCTCTAAAGTGACATTGACCAATACCGGAGCCGTTTACGAAGGCGGGATTATTTGGCCAGGACTTGGATCTTCCTTAAAGTCAATGGTCGATATGATTCCACATTTACCCAAAGTAGATTTGGTTTTACCAAAATCTGTCATTGGAAAAAACACCATTCATGCGATTCAATCAGGCATGCTTTATGGTGTTGCAGCGCAAGTAGAAGGTTTAGCGCAAATGATTGAAAAAGAAATTGGCGTACCTTGTGAGCGTGTCTTAACCGGGGGGTATAGTGTTTTATTTAAACAACATTTACCAAACTTCAAATATGAAGAACACTTGGTCAGTGATGGTTTAATTGAAATTTATTTAAAAGACATGATTCAAAAAGATTAATCAAAAAAGGACAGCTGTTTGAAAAGCTGTCCTTTTAAATGGTTAAAATATAAGGATTATAAGTGGTGTCACAATGACTGTTAAGATCCCAGTAAGAATCAGCGCTATGGTTGACATACTTGCTTCAACCGCACCCATCTCAACCGCTTTACTGGTTCCAACCGCATGAGCTGAAACGCCCAGTGCTAAACCTTTTGATACATTTGATTTAATGTTACATTTCTTAAAGACAAAATCTGAAATCACAGCGCCAAAGATTCCGGTGATAATCACAAGTGCTACAGTGATCTCAACCATGCCTCCATTTTGAAACGAAATGTCTTTGGCAATCGCCGTTGTGACTGATTTTGGAATGCTGGTAATAAAAAGTTCTGATGATAAATTTAGGAATGATTTTAAGACAATCAAACTCAAGGCATGTGCTACGGTGCCACTGATGATTGAAATAAAGATTTGTTTTGAATATTTAAGAATTGTTTTTTTGTTTTCATAAAGCGGGATGGCAAGTGCCACCGTGGCTGGTCCTAGAAGTAAGGTAATAAACTGGACCCCTTCATGATATGTTTCATATTCAATATTAAAAGTTTTTAAAACAAAGATAATCATGATTGAAGAAAAAAGCAAGGGATTGATCCATGTTTTTTGAGTTTTTTGATTGATATAGGCTACAAAAATATAAAAACCCAACGTTAAGGAAAGACTAAAGAGTGCCATTTTTAGAACCTACTTTCTCAGAAACTTTCGCCACAACGATCATGGTGAAGGTTGTGGAGACAATTAAGATGAGTGTTAAGTTAAGTAAGTTACTTTGAATTAAATGCCAATCTTTCATAAGACCCACCGTTAAAGGCACAAATAAAAATGCCATGTTGGTAATTAAATAAGAACCTGTTTCTTTAATATCTTTAAGATCAATAAGTTTTAACTCTAATGTAATATAAAGTAAAATAAGCCCCAACACGTTGCCTGGTATTTTAAAAGGGATCAAAGAAGCCAGTAAGCTTCCAAGTAATGTAAAGAGGGTAATGATTAAAAGTTGTTTTAATATTTTCATTTTAAAATCTCCGATAATTTATATGTGGTTTAGATAAATGTGTAATCTTTTTGTTAGTTTTGTAATTGAAAGAAAAAAAAGCCCCATAGGAGCTCGTTAAATTTATAAAATGGTGCACCTGAAGAGACTTGAACTCTTACGAATTGCTTCACACGCCCCTCAAGCGTGCGCGTCTACCGATTCCGCCACAGGTGCATTTCCCATGCCTAAGTATTATAGCAAACCTATTTCTATTAAGCAATACCCAAAATTAACGATAAACAGTAGTAAAAGAAAAATGTTTATGATAAAATCTAGTTAATATCAAAGATAAGAAGCCATATTCATTTTATATTTGTTTTAAAGAGAGAAGTAGCTGGGTGAAATACTTCAACAAATCAAAATGTTTGCTACTTCTTTAGATGGATTTTCCCGCCAGTTTCACGTTAAGAAACAAAAGGTGCATACATTTTGTATGAATCAGGATGGTACCGCGTTTTAAACGTTCCTGGATGGGGATGTTTTTTTTATGTTTTAGGAGTGATGAAAAGATGAAAAAAAGAAGCAGCCAAGAGATTAGACAGTTATTTTTAGATTATTTTAAAACACAAGACCATATGGTAGAACCAGGGGCACCTTTAGTGCCTATTGATGATGATACCCTACTTTGGATTAACTCAGGTGTAGCCGCCCTTAAAAAGTATTTTGATGGCAGCATCAAACCTAAGAATCCACGTATTGTGAATGTTCAAAAATCAATCAGAACCAACGATATTGAAAACGTTGGGTATACAGCACGCCACCATACATTTTTTGAAATGCTGGGTAACTTTTCTATTGGAGATTACTTCAAAAAAGAAGCCATTCATTTTGCGTATGAATTCTTATTTTCAAAAGACTGGGTTGGTTTAGATACAAAGCATATGTACGTGTCAGTTCATACAGATGATACAGAAGCCTATGATATTTGGGTCAATGACATTGGTGTGAGCCCTGATCGTATTTTAAAAACAGATGATAACTTCTGGCAAATTGGAAATGGCCCTTGTGGTCCCAATACAGAAATCTTCTATGATAGAGGAGAGAAATATGATCCAGAAAATATTGGTGAAAAACTCTTCTTTGAAGATTTAGAAAATGATCGTTATATTGAAGTTTGGAACGTTGTGTTTTCTCAATATGATGGTGTTGAAGGTGGAGATATTCATACCTTTAAAGAATTACCACAGAAAAACATTGATACAGGAATGGGTTTTGAAAGACTTGTTAGTTTAATTCAAGATGGTGAAACAAACTTCGATACGGATTTATTCTTACCCATTATCCACAAAGTCGAAACCATGACAGATGTGAAATACAAAGACAATACCATGGCATATCGCGTGATTGCCGATCATATTCGTACCCTTGTGTTTGCCCTGAATGACGGAGCGATGTTCTCAAATGAGGGACGTGGTTATGTTTTACGTCGTATCTTACGTCGTGCTGTACGTTTTGGTAAAGTCATCAATATTGATGATGCATTTTTACATACACTGGTGGATGTTGTGATTGATAATATGAAAGACTTCTATCCAGATCTTACCAACAGACCAGAAGATTTAAAGAAACTCATTTTAAATGAAGAAAATCGTTTCGCAAAAACACTCATGGGCGGAGAAAAACTACTCTTAGATGAAATTGAGAAAGCATCTGATAAAGTACTCCATGGTGATGTTGCCTTTAGACTTTATGATACGTATGGATTCCCGATTGAACTGACACAAGAAATTGCGGCTGAAAAACACATTGAAGTTGATTTAGAAGGCTTTCATGATGCACTTGAAGCGCAAAAAGAGCGCGCAAGAAATGCCCGTGTTCAAACAGAATCCATGGAATCACAAAATGAAGCCATTTTAAACTTTAAAGAACCCAGTGAATTTTTATATGATACCTTAAAAGTAGACACTAAAATTACTGGTTTATTCCAAGATGGAAAGCGTGTTGAATCATTCACAGGTAGTGGCCTGGTAGCCACAAAAGAAACACCCTTCTATGCAGAAAGTGGTGGCCAAGTGAGTGACATAGGAACCATTTCTCATGGTGTGGTTAAAAATGTTTCAAAAGCCAATGCAGGCCAACACTTACATCATGTTGAGGTTAATGAAACACTCCATGTGGGTGATGTTGTAACTTTAGAAGTAGATCATGATCGTCGTGTTCTGATTAGAAAAAATCACTCTGCGGTGCACTTACTTCATGCTGCACTTCATGAAATTGTTGGAAAAAACGTCAATCAAGCGGGATCTTATGTAGATGAGACATACTTTAGATTAGACTTCACACATATTGAACGCTTAAATGAAAAAACACTTCAAGAAATTGAAACCAAAGTCAACAAGTGGATTGCACAATCACTCCCCATTACAACAGACCTCATGAACATTGAGGACGCAAAAGCATCAGGTGCAATGGCATTATTTGGTGATACTTATGGTGATGTGGTACGTGTTGTATCCATGGGCGATGTCTCAAAAGAATTATGTGGTGGAACCCACGCATTAAACACTGGTGAAATTGGTGTCTTTAAATTAGTCAGTGAAGAAAGTGTTGGATCAGGTGTCCGACGTATTGTGGGAAAAACATCACTCGGTGCTTATAACGCCCTCAATGAATCCGTTCAAGAGATTCAAAACTTAAGAACACACTTAAAACTTGCGCCACAAAAGACACTTGAAAGTCGCATTATCGAACTAGAAGATGAGATTGCGTCACTCAAAGATGCCTATCATAAGATGGTTAAAGAAGCATTGGATAGTAAAAAAGATGCATGGCTCAATGATGTTAAAGTGACTGATGAAGATCTCAAGACATTATGGATTGTAGAAAAAGACGTTGATAAAGACATGATGAGTGATATTTTGGATAATCTAAAAGACCGCGTTGATATCTTGATGCTTGTGAATGAGAAAGAAAATTCCTTAAGTTTTATGGTCAGCGCCAGTGAAAAGGCAATCAAGCTTGGATATAAAGCGGGAGACATTGCGAAAAGTCTTGCACAAAATACCGGTGGTAATGGAGGGGGACGTCCTAACTTTGCGCAAGCTGGCGGTAAAGATGTTTCAAAACTTAATGCCGCATATGATGAAATATGTGTTAAAATAAAGCTATAGATAAAGAGGTGATTGCATGAGTCGCGATAAATTTAAACTCACAGAAACAATGGCTTACGATGCAAATGAAATCAAAAAAGAAAGAATTAATGAAATTCTTCATCTGGTAGATGATGCTTTAAAAGAGCGCGGTTATCAGTCAGTCAATCAAATTTCAGGTTATTTGATTTCAAATGACCCTGCCTACATTTCCTCACACAAAGATGCACGTAATAAAGTTCAAGAAGTTGAACGTCACGAAATCATTGAAGAACTCGTGAGATTTTACTTAGAGAATAAATGAAAATTTCTAAGATAATGGGTCTTGATTTGGGATCTGTCACATGTGGTGTGAGTCTTTCAGATGGCTTAAAAATGTTTGCGCATCCTTATGAAACATTGCGTTTTGAAGATGAAGCGCATGACACACTTAAAGCACCCCTTGAAGCAATCATCAACAAGGAAAACGTAGAGAAAATTATCTTGGGTTATCCTAAAATGATGAATAATGATGTGGGGCCACGTGCACAGATTTCTGAAGCATTTAAAGAAAAACTTGAATCATGGTTTGAGGTTGATGTTGTGTTGATGGATGAAAGATTGACCAGTAAACAAGCAACGCGTCAGCTCATTCATATGGATGTTTCAAGAAAAAAAAGAAAAAAAGTAATTGACCAAATGGCTGCAGTTCAAATACTGCAAAGCTATCTGGACCAAAATAAATTTTAAAGGGAGACTTTCCCTTTTTTTTCTTGTGTTTTCAGTGATATTTCACAAGGAACTATGATATAATGTCTAGGAAAATGGAGGCAAATTATGCTAGAAAACAAAATTATTGTAATTGACGAAAATGATAAAGAAGTAGAAATGGAAATTCTTTTCACATTTGAAAGCGATGAGTTCGCAAGACAATACGTCTTATACCTCGATCCTAATGATGACAGTGGTGAAGTCTTTACTTCAGCATTCACAGATGATGGTGAGCTTTTAGAAATTAGTGATGAAAAAGAATGGGCAATGATTGAAGAAGTCTTCGAATCATTTGTCATTAAATCTGAAGAAGAAGATGAAGCTTAATCAGGAATCAAAACCTCAAATTAAGCAGTTTTTAAACGATAAACTCAAAGACAAGAATGTTCAAATTCTTGTTTTTGTTGTGTTATTGTTGGTGATTATGGTTGGTGTCTTAAAAATGAATTTAAGACCTACACAAAGCGAAGCGGAAAAATATGTCCTTCAAATCCATGAAGGTGCTTATTTTGATGAAGTCTTAAATGAGTTGGAAGATGAAGCAATCATCAAAAGTAAATTCTTTACGAAGGTTTACGCAAAACTTACAGGTAATGAAACTATACAAGCTGGATTTTATGATTTGGACAAATCATGGTCATCTGATAAAATCATCAAATACATCAACACCACCACACCACACAGTGATATCACAATTAAGTTTCATGAAGGATCATGGGCTAAAGATATCGCTAAAGTCATTGCGGAAAACTTTGACTTTGAAGAAGATGAAATACTCGATACATGGAATGATGTCGACTTTGTGAAGGCTCTTTCAAAAGAATATCCTTTTATCACAAAAGAAGTTTTTGAAAATCAAAAAGACAAAAAAGTCTTACTTGAAGGATTTTTATACCCAGATACATATGCCTTAAACATTCACGGCAGTATTGAAGATATCACACATGTGATCCTTGACAACTTTGAATTAAAAATTGCATCAATCCAAAAAGAAATTGATGAAGGGGAACATTCTTTATACGACTTACTGACTTTATCATCCATTGTGATGTATGAAGCAGGGGACGCTGAAAACCAGCGTATGGTAGCGGGCGTCTTTGAAAATCGTTTTAAAGAAGGCATGCGCCTTCAATCCAGTGTGACCGTTTGTTATGCATTATATGAATATGACTCATGGGAAGATTGTGAAATCAACACCAATATTGACAGTCCTTATAATACATATATAGAATATGGCCTTCCCATATCACCCATCTTAAATCCCAATATTGATGCGATAAAGAATACCCTTGATTATGTCAAACATGATTACTTATTCTTTGTGGCTGATGTTTATGAAGGTGGCGATGGGACAGTTTATTATTCTAAGACATATGAAGAGCACGATAAGAAAGATCAAGAATTGAAAAATAGGTAGGTAATTATGACACCCATTATTATTGGTATCGCAGGCGGTAGTGCCTCAGGAAAAACTTCAATCGCTAAAATTTTAAAGAAACGATTTGAAGATACGCAATCCGTGTATATTATTACGATGGATGATTATTATAAAGATCAAACAGAGATTCCATTTGAAGAAAGACTCAAGGTAAACTATGACCATCCTTTCGCATTTGATATTGATCTTTTAATTGAAGACTTACAAGACTTAAAAAACAAAAAATCAATTGATAAACCAGTCTATGATTTTATCCACCATACGCGTTCTGAAGAAACTGAGATTGTGCATCCCGCAAACGTATTGGTTGTGGAAGGTTTGATGGCTTTAGAAAATAAAGAACTCAGAGAACTCTTGGACATTAAAGTATTTGTGGATACAGATGAAGACATTCGTTTTATCAGAAGATTGATTCGTGATGTTAAAAAACGTGGTCGTACGATGGATAATGTGATTGAACAATATCTGACCACTGTGCGCTTAATGCACGAGCAATTTGTGGAACCTTCAAAACGTTATGCGGATATTATCATCCCTGAAGGGGCTCATAACGTAGTGGCGATCGATTTGCTAACTACTAAAATAAGTAGTATAATCAACGAAGACTAATGAGTAGGAGTGTTATAAATGACAAACAAACTAAATAAAATTCCAATGACCCAAGAAGGTTACGACAGCCTTAATAAAGAATTACGTAATTTCATTGATGTTGAAAGACCTAAAGTTATTGTAGAAATCCAAGAAGCCCGTGCACAAGGTGACTTGTCAGAAAACGCTGATTATGATGCAGCACGTGATCGCCAAGCTTATGTAGAATCAAAAATTCGCGAACTCACCACAACTTTAGATAATGCAGAAATTATTGAAGAAACAAAAGGCGGATATAAAACAGTCCGTTTGGGAGCAACCGTCACCATCTTAGATGTTGATATGGATGAAGAAGAAACATTCCGTATTGTAGGATCACCAGAAGCTGATCCAGATAATGGAAAACTTTCAAACGTTTCACCTTTAGCACAAGCCATGCTTGAGTCTAAAGTGGGCGATGTTGTGACCGTTAGAGTCGCAAAACCATATGAGGTTAAAATTCTAGAAATTAAATAAGAGCTAACGCTCTTTTTTTTATGGAGTTTAGGAATTCTTGGAGAATCATGATATTTATTAGTGGTGAAGTCTATGAAAAATATTGTGATAAAGCTGGTTGTCTTAATCAGTATTGGTTTAATTGGTATCTTTAAATTACAGCTCCATCCCTTTATAGAAGACAAAAGGAATATAGAAGTGATGGTAAGTTATAAAGATAAAACGTATGAATTTGAAGTGGCACCTTATACAAAACTTAAGGATGTTTTAAGTGACATCACACTTGATGATGAAGTGTTACTTGATGCTATCAATGAAAACCAAATCTTAAAACATCAAGATAAAATTGTGATTCCTATCAAACAAGATATACCTTGCATTTCAATCAATTATGCAGATCAAGAAACTTTAATGCAAATTAAAGGCATTGGCGAAAAGATGGCTGAGCGTATTATCAACTATCGCAATGAAAATGGTCTTTTTCAATCCATTGAAGCTTTAAAAGAAGTAAAAGGTATTGGCGATAAGACATTTGAAAAAATGAAAGATCAATTATGCATCTAGTTTATGGTTTGTGGATTTTATCATTTTTAAGTAAGACATATCTAATTGTTATTTTTATACTTCTTTTTTCAATAAAGTTAATATCGAGTTATAAAAAAGAAGCGCTTAAGTGGATCATGATTTCACTTGTTTTTCTAGGTTTAAAAACAATACATTTTCCAGACTTCTTTTCAAATTATCGCATTATCCATACCACACCCTATAAAGCGATTTTAAGAAATGGTTTTAATCGTTATGAACTCAAAGGTGTGCATGATTTTGAACTGGATGATAGGGTAAGTGTGGATAAGATATCACTGTATGAAGATCCCAATCACTATGAACGCACAAACAGAATCAAGGGGCGTGTTTATTTAGATGATCTAACACATATTAAAAGATCATTTTCCCCAAGACGCATCTTCTTAAATCAACTATCAGCCCCTTTAAAAATGTTTTTTAACCATGAAACAGAAACCGTACTTTCATTATTATCCATTCAATTAATGGGGTTACTGAGTGTCTTACAATTTTTATTTAAAAAGTATATGACCAAAAAACAGATGCATTTTTTGGAGCTTGGTTTTATTTTAATCTATGGTTATTTCTTTGGATTTAGTTTTGGGGTGATGCGGTTACTTTTAAAAAATATCTTAAAAACAAAAGAGAAAATCTTACCAGTACTCTTATGTCTTTATCCATATGCCTTTTATGATGTTGGGTTTAATCTTGTATACCTGCCGCTTTTATTAAAAGGGTTATCGCCTTACTTCAATGTGAATTATTTGGTATTAAGAAGTTATTTCATTCTGTATCTATTTGGGAGAATTCAAATCTTAGAGTTGCTTTTATACCCGTTTTGGAAGGTGTATTCTGGGTTGATCTTACTTTTAAGTTTTCTATTTCAAACAAGGCTGGCAGAATTTCTATTGCGTATAGGTTTAAAAGTCTTGAACAATCAAAGACTTTTGATTGTAGGAGGCCCATCAATAATTTGGATTTTTTTATTTTTATTTCAATCTAAAAGAAAACAAATTCAAAGTTTTCTAGTGATGTGTTTATTTATAACGTATGTTCCATATACACGTGTATCCATGATTAATGTGTATCAAGGGGATGCGACTTTTATCGCTTTACCATTTAACAGTATTTCTATCTTGATCGATACAGGGCGCACTTCCGCTTATAACACTTTAAAAAAGTCTCTTTATAAACAAGGCATTAAACAGTTGGATTATTTAATCATTACCCATGATGATTTAGACCATATGGAAAATAAAGAAATGCTTATGGAAGAGTTTGGGGTAAAGTACCTTATAGAAACAAAAGACCAAAAGGTTCCTTTTATGATGCAACTCCTACAAGAAGTAACTTATGAAGATGAAAATGATAACAGTTTGATTTTCTATTTTAAAACAAAACAAGCATCGTTTATGTTTATGGGAGATGCGGGGATCCCACAAGAAAAAGAAATTATTAAGGCCCATCCGTTTTTAAATGTTGATGTGTTAAAACTGGGACATCATGGATCTAAAACTTCAAGTAGCACAAGTTTCTTAGAGAGTCTAAGACCGAAAATTGCACTCATCAGTAGTGATCCAAGAGTGTATAACCATCCCCATCCTGAAGTCATGAATAACCTTCAAAGCTTTAGAATTACACCGCTTCAAACCAGCGAACAGGGCAATGTCGAAATAAGACTTTATCCTTTTATGAAAGTTGTTGTGTCACAGCGTGGTGGGTTTGGTATAATGAAGTAGGTGATAGTGTGATACAAATTATTTATGGACAAGATCGATTTCTTGTTTTAGAAAAAAGAAAGGCATTGATCGATGCCATACAAAAGGAAAAACAAGATGTAGAGACATTTTATTTTTATGCTTCTGATCATGAATTTAATTTTGGACAAGTGATAGAAGCCATTGAAACGGTTTCTCTTTTTGGTGCACCAAGGGTTGTGTTCTTTTATGTTGAACAAGAAAAAGACTTACACTTGGTAGATATAGAACGTTTGGAAAAAATTGTATCCAGTCGTTTGGATGTGGACTTAATTTTAGCATTTCCAAAGAAACTGACAAAGTTTAAAAAGTTACACAGTGCATTAAAAAAACATGCTAAAGAACATGTCATCACAAAATCATCAGGTTATAATACATCAGGTGCACTTCAAAGTGGCTTGAAACACTATAATATAAAAATGACATCTTCTGCCAAACAATTATTTATAGAACGTATTGGTGAAGATTATGGTCGTCTCAAAACAGAACTTGAAAAACTATCCTTACTTGAAACAGAGATTACGGATAGTATGATTGATCAAATGGTGACGCGTGATATCTCACGTGATATCTTTGCGCTTGGAAATGCCCTTTTAGATAAACAAAGAGATAAGGCCTTTGAGATTTATCACTCTTTATTGGAGCAGAAAAATGATCCTTTAAATTTAGCACCACTGGTTGCATCAACTTTAAGAAGCATTTATCAAGTTGAAACACTGAATCGAAAAGGGTATTCAGAAAAAGCAATCTTAGAAAGCTTAAGTATTTCTAAAGGACAATATTGGGTCATTATGAATCGCCAAGTCGGAAAAGTGAGAAACATCCTTCAGTATCTGAATGACCTCGCAAACCTTGATCAAAAGGCAAAGCTTGGTGAGATAGATCGCTTTGTGGCTTTTGAACTGGTAATGTTAGATATTATGAAATAAAAAAATACCAACTCACAATAATTGAGTTGGTATTTTTATGGTTTTAATTAAGCATCCATACCATTGTATGCTTTTTGAAGGCGTGATTTATGTCTGTTGACATAGTTTTTATTATGCGCCTTTTTAGTAAATGAGCGATCGAGTAAGCTTTTGGATTCGTTGAGTAATTCAAGTGCCAATGTCTTATCCTCTGCATCAACTGCAGCGTGAAATTTCTTCAGTACTGTTTTTAATTTCTTACGTACGACGTTATTTTCACCCCTTTTTGTGAGTGATTTTCTTACTTGTTTCTCTCTTGATTTAATAACTGCCATAAATTATTACCTCCTATAAAAGTATTGTATCAAATGTAAGCGCTACATACAACGAGTATGTGGTTTTTTGTATGAACCGTGATATAATAAGGGACAGGAAGTGATGTTATGAAAATACTCTTTATGGGAACTACGGTGTTCTCAAATGTCATCTTAAATCAATTGATCGAAGATGGCTATGAAATCGTTGGTGTTGTCACACAACCCGATCGACCCTTTGGGCGTAAAAAAGAACTGAAAGCCCCAATCACAAAGGAACTTGCCTTAGCGCATGATATTCCAGTTTTACAGCCAGAGCGCATTAAAGATGCCACAGATGATATCAGAAACTTGAATCCAGATTGTATTGTGACATGTGCTTATGGACAAATCGTACCAAAAGAAATCTTAGAGATTCCACGATATAAAAGTTTAAATGTTCATGCATCACTGTTACCAAAGTATCGTGGTGGTGCACCCATCCATAAAGCGGTTGTTAATGGTAATACAGAAACAGGTGTTACCTTAATGTTTATGGATGTTGGAATGGATAGTGGCGATATGCTTTATAAAGAATCTGTCACCATTGATCCCGATGATACATTTGGAGATGTAGAAGCGAAGCTGATGGAAGCTTCTAAAACCTTAATTCATGACGGTTTATCTTTATACTTTAAAGGTAAAATCAAAGGTGAAGCCCAAAACTTAGATGATGTAACGTTTGCGTATGCGATAAAACGTGAAGAGGAATTCGTTTCTTTTCAAAAAGACATTGATGATATCTACAATCATATTCGTGGATTTATTCCATGGCCCACATCTTTTGGGAAATTGGAAGATTTAAATATAAAAATTCATGGTGCCAAAAAAATAACTAAAGACCACCAAGATACAATCGGAGAGATTGTGGATGTGAGTTTAGAAGGTGTTAAAGTTGCGGTGAATGGGGGATATATTTTACTGACTTCAGTACAGCCTGCAGGAAAACCAAAAATGAAAAATCAAGACGTAGTGAATGGTTATGCATCCATTTGGAAAGGAAAAAGATTTCAATGAGTGAAAACTATAAAACAAAGAAAACACAAACACTTGTTTTAATGGGACTGTATACAGCCCTTGTAACCAGTGTGACCCTGTTTACATCTATACAATATTCTGCTGGTGGGTATTTTAATTTAGGCGATGTTGTCGTATTATTACTTGCTGCCATTACCCCCTTTAGACAAGCTTTAGTTGCGGCGAGCTTGGGTAGTATGATCGCGGATGTTTTGGCAAGTGCTGTACACTATGCCGTGTTTACGGGCATCATCAAAGGATTAATGGTTGTGGCTGTGGTACTCTTAAGTAAATTCTTATCCACAAAGGCTTTTTTTGTGCCATTTTTAGTGGCCTCTTTGGTCATGTTAGGTGGCTACGCCCTTGTTGATGGATTTATTTTAGGTGGGTATTCTGCGGTAGCTTCACTTGTCGCAAACTTAGCTCAAGGTGTGTTAGGGGCCTTGATTTCAACACTGATTTACCCTTTCGCAAAGAAACTCAATACGTATTTAAAAGGATGATAAAATGAAACAAGAAAATATTAGAAACTTTTCTATTATTGCGCATATTGACCATGGGAAAAGTACGCTTGCAGACCGGCTTTTAGAAGCCACACAAACAGTCAGTCAGCGTGATATGCAAACACAATTACTCGACTCTTTAGATCTTGAAAGAGAACGCGGGATTACCATTAAATTAAACGCAGTTCAACTCCAATATAAAGATGATGACAATCAAGATTATACATTCCACCTGATTGACACACCAGGACATGTCGACTTTACTTATGAAGTATCAAGAAGTCTAGCGGCATGTGAAGGGGCTATTTTAGTGGTGGACGCAACACAAGGTGTTGAAGCACAAACACTTGCGAACGCTTATTTAGCCATTGATAATGATTTAGAAATCATGGTTGTGATTAATAAGATTGATTTACCATCAGCTGATCCAGATCGTGTTAAAAAAGAAATTGAAGATGTACTGGGAATTGATGCTTCCAATGCACCCCTTATCAGTGCAAAAACAGGTTTAAACATTGATCAAGTCTTAAAAGGGATCGTGGAACAATTACCACCCCCAACAGGATCTGATGATAATCCACTCAAAGCCTTAGTCTTTGACTCTATTTATGATACATATCGTGGTGTTATTGCGTATGTACGTATTAAAGAAGGGGTTGTAAGACCTGGAGATACCATTCGCTTTATGGCATCTGGTGCAGAATTTGAAGTATTAGAACTTGGGATTCGAAATCCTGGCGAAACACAAACTGATAAACTCAGTGCAGGTGAAGTTGGTTGGATCGCCGCAAGTATTAAATCAATCCATGATGTTAACGTTGGGGATACCATTACACTGGTTGATAATCCAACAGATGCACCACTACCTGGATATAGAAAATTAAACCCAATGGTTTATTGTGGACTTTATCCAGTTGATAACCAACGCTATACAGATCTTCGTGAAGCATTAGAAAAAATGGCTTTAAACGATGCATCCTTAACATTTGAACCAGAAACATCACAAGCTTTAGGCTTTGGATTTAGAACTGGATTCTTGGGACTTTTACATATGGATGTCATTCAAGAGCGTCTTGAAAGAGAATTTGACTTTGATCTGATCGCAACAGCACCATCTGTTGTATTCCATGTATATAAAACAAATGGAGAAATGATTAAAGTTGATAACCCTGCGAAAATGCCGGCGCCTAATTATTTAGAACGTATTGAAGAACCTTATGTTGAAGCACAAATTCTCGTGCCCAATGAATATGTGGGACCTGTTATGGAACTTTGTCAATCTAAACGTGGGATCTATGTGGATATGCAAGTGATTGATGATACAAGAATGAACATTGTGTATCATTTACCACTGGTTGAAATTGTGTTTGATTTCTTTGATAAACTAAAATCAGCCACAAGAGGTTATGCATCATTTGACTATGAATTCAAAGAATATAAAGAATCCAAACTTGTTAAGATGGATATCTTGCTCAATGGGGAGATTGTGGATGCTTTATCCGTCATTGTGCACCAAGATTTTGCGTATAATCGTGGAAACGGAATTACAAGAAGACTGCGTGATATCATCCCAAGACAACAATTTGAAGTACCTGTTCAAGCGGCCATCAATAATAAAATTATCGCCCGTACCAACATTAAAGCAGTCCGTAAAAACGTTATTGCGAAATGTTATGGTGGAGACGTCAGCCGTAAGAAGAAACTCTTAGAAAAACAAAAAGAAGGAAAGAAACGTATGAAAGCAGTTGGAAGTGTTGAAATTCCACAAGAAGCCTTCATGACGGTTTTATCAATGGACGATGATTAATCGTATTTACAAAGACATTACACGCATGCGAAAACACTTTGGTTGGGATAAAACCGACACCAAAGCGTTTTTGGTTGAAGCGTGTTTAGAAGAAGCCAAAGAGCTCAAAGATGCTTTAAATGAAGATGAAGCCAGTTTTAAAAGTGAACTGGCCGATGTCTTAACTTATGCACTGGCCATTTGTATGGATGAAGGATATGATCTTGAAACCATCATCCATGATAAAATTGAGACAGTCATGAAAAGAGACTATGAGGTATGATCAAAGCACTCTATGTTCATATTCCTTTTTCAAGTCATATTTGTGGTGTATCAAATGATACATTTTTAAAATATGATTTTTTTCTTAGAAAAAAGTATATAGAACGTCTCATAACACAAATAAGTGACATGAAAGAAAAACCATCCATTGTATATATTGGAAGTGGCAGTATCACGCGTCTTGAACCAGAACTCATAGAAAAACTATTAGCATCTTTTACTGATTGGAAACTCAAAGAGTTTTCAATTGAATGTAACCCACATGATTTAAAAGATGAACACATTCAACTGTTTAAAAAGTATAGTGTAAATCGCATTGTTCTGGGTGTACAAAAAGAAAAGCATCTCAAATTAGATGATTATTATGAATTTAATGAAGCGGTCAATACACTCAAAAAATATCGCTTTGAAAATATTGCACTGGATATCCCAATGGCACTTGCAGATCAAAGTCTCGATCATTTTGAGACCTTGTTAAAACAAGTCCTCACACTTGATCCATCTCACCTCACACTTTATGGTGAAGGTGATGATCCAGCATTTTATGAAACTGCTAAAAGACTTATTAAAAAAACCCCACTCAAACAATACGAAACCGCAAACTTTGCGAAAGAAGACTCCATCAGCCAATATAACCGCATCTTTTTTGATTATGATGACTACTATGCGGTGGGTGTGGGATCTAATTATATGGTCAATCAAACACGTTACACATGGACTGATGATTTAGAAATCTATCTTAAAGAAGATGTATATCAAGATGTTGAATACTTAAGTGAAGCTGAATCTATGTTTGAGCACATCATGATGGGTTTGAGTTTAAGAGATGGGATATCTTTATCAGACTTTGAAAAGAAACACCAAAAAAAGCTTCTCGATGTGTATCAAGAAGCCATTACTGCGTCAATTGCGTATCTAGAGATTACCCCTACCCATATCAAACTTAAATATGATAGGGAAGAGATGTTAGATACAGTACTTTTAAATTTTATGGAATAACATGAATATTGTCTTCATGTTTAATGGAGACAGGACTGTGTTTTTTAAAGTAATTACTGAGCACTTCAATCATTTCATCTTGATATGTTTGAAGTGTTTTTGCGTTTAAGGCCATATCATAGTCACCACCACCCATGGCGCGATAATTATTCATGACCACTTTAAAGATTTGATCATCTTTTATAGATGATCCCTGATACATTAAATCTAAAATCCGTGAACCACGCTCATTGGAAGCCTTAATGGTATAACTGATGCCATCAAACATATCATAGTTATAGTGTTGTGGCTTTGGATAGGCGTAATGGTCTCTGACTTTAACATTTCCTTTTTCATCCACATCAAAATACATGGAAGCATAGTCAATCATATCTTTTAAAGTCTTACCATCCATTTCCTTCACAACCATGGTGTTTGGATAAACATATGTACTCACAAGATCTCGATTGGTGATGTTTTGATTGAAGCCTTTTGCATCATTAAATAGGGCAATACAGGAGATATCAGCACCGGTACTTTCAAGTTGGACTTGATTGAGAAATGAGATTAAAGGGTGTTTATGAAGTCTTGCTTCAAAACCGTCATGTACCAGTAAGTCATGATCTTTAAGACTGCCAACGTCTTCATCAAGCCATTTTTGTGTTTTGTTTTGAAGTGTTTCAAAATGCTTTAACACTTCTTGATCTGGTTCATAATCTTTTGAACTGATAAGTTCAGAAGTAATGTCACCTGTTTCTAAATCAATTGTGACAAGTGCAAACTCTTCTGCTTTATGAGCGGTTTGTGTAATCACTGTGTTAAATAAGTTTAAGTTGAGTGTTCTGTGTTGATGGCCTGTTAATAAGACGTCAAGTCCTTCTATTTTGCTCATATCAAAGCCTTGGTTTTCACCTGTGAGCATTTCAGTTGGGATGTGTGTTTCTGGATCTTTTTCAAGACCGCCATGATAGATCCCAATCACAAAATCAACGGACGCTTTAACATGATCTACTGTTTTTTGAAGTGATGTTAAAGCATCATCAAAACTAAAGTTTTCAATGTGACTTGGTTTTTCCCAGTTTGGGATGTAGTGTGTTGTCACACCAA
>CAYSBB010000002.1:0-13573 GCA_964429205.1 uncultured Erysipelothrix sp. | reverse complement strand
AGTTTCATTTTATCACCAACTTGATTATATCAAAAGTTTGTTAAGAATACCTTAATTTTCTCAAAGTCGTTGATTTTACAGGTGAAAAGTGTGATACTTAATGTGTCAAACAAGGAGGAGAATATGAAAAAAATTCTATTGACAGTATTACTGACAGTTTTAGTTTTGACGGGTTGTTCATCTAAAGGAAATGATACAGATTCAAAGGAAATTGACAATTTAGTTGTTTTCTTTGTGCCAAGTCGTGACCCACAACAAATTACCCAACAAACTGAACCAATGAAACAGCTTATCATTGATGAAATGGCTAAAGAAGGCTATACCATCAAAAATGTAGATATCGAAGTTTCACCAAACTACGAGGCAGCTGGAGAAGCACTTGAAGCAGGTCAAGCACACGTTGGATTTATCCCAGCAAGTACTTATGCACTTTACTCAGGTGATAGCATTGACGTTATCTTAGCCGCATCACGTGATGGTTTAAACAAAGATTCAACTGATGCTAAAGATTGGAATGATGGTGAACCAACACTTCCAGTTGAAGATCAAGTAACTTTCTACCGTTCATTAATCTATGCAGGAACATCTGCAAAAGGCCGTGAACTTGCAGATAAAGTAAATGCTGGACAAGAATTAACATGGGATGATTTAAACAGTGCAAAATGGTGCCACTCAAATACAACATCATCAGCAGGTTATGTTTATCCTTCACTATGGTTATCAGAAAGATTTGATGGAAAAGTTGTTTCAGACTTAGCTGAAACAGTTGAAGTATCAGGTTATCCAGATACAGCCGCACGTCTTGCAAACGGACAATGTGACGTGGGTGTTGGTTATGCTGATATTCGTCGTGACTATAAAGACAACTGGTCAGAAGACTGGGGTAAAGAAGACATCTTTAAAGAAACAGACGTTATTGGTGTTACAGATCCAATTATGAACGATACAATTTCAGTATCAAACCAATTGGTCAATGATGACATGAAAAAAGCATTACAAAAAACATTCATCGAAATTGCGAAAACTGAAGCAGGACTTAAAGCAATTGAAATCTATAACCATACTGGCTATAAAGAAGTAACAGATGCAGACTATGAAGCATCACGTAAGATTCTAGACTTACTAAAAGACTTAGATTAATAATGAGGCGAGTCATCTCGCCTTTTTTTCAGAAGATTTGAAGGAGATAAAAATGATTGAATTTAAAAATGTTTCGAAGACTTATCCTAATGGTGTACAAGCCTTAAAAAATGTTAACTTAACAATTGAGCAAGGAGAGTTTGTGGCAATTATTGGTTTGTCAGGTGCTGGTAAATCTACCTTAATTCGTGCCATCAACCAAATGCATCCCATTACCTCTGGTGAGCTTTATGTTAATGGACAGGATGTTTCTACTTTAAAGGGGCAAGAACTTCGCAGCTTTAGAAGACAAATAGGCATGGTATTTCAATCTTTTAATCTTGTGAAAAGAACCAGTGTTATTAAAAACGTTTTAACAGCACGTGTTGCTGAAATGTCATTTATTAAAAGTATGCTTGGTCTTTACTCAAAAGAAGATACACTCCTTGCACTTGAGTCACTTGATCAAGTGGGGATTTTAGAAAAAGCATATAATCGTGCCGATGAACTGAGTGGTGGACAACAACAACGTGTTGCATTAGCGCGCTGTTTAACACAAAACCCAGAAATCATTTTGGCAGATGAGCCTGTTGCTTCACTTGACCCCGTAACGGCTGAACAAGTGTTGGATGATTTTGTAAGAATTAATGAAGAGATGAATATTTCTATTCTAATTAACATTCACCACGTTGACTTGGCTTTAAAATATGCCAAACGCGTGATTGGTATTCGTGCAGGTGAAATCGTATTTGATGGCCCTGCAAGTGAAGTGGACCAAAAAGTACTTCACGATGTATATGGACGCTCATTGAGTGAGGATGAGGTCATGGGATCACTTGAAGATGTCGAAAATTAAGACGCTTTTTAGACCCGAGCCCATTACACTTAAAAATGGCAAACAAGTAGAACCGCCCTTTAAAACCTCACTGGTCGTGATGCTTGTACTTCTTGCCTTAATTGTAATCAGTGCACAAGTCACAAACTTTAATTTTATGAAACTGATTGAACGTGGTAATGAATTTGTAGTCTTCCTCAAAAGACTTTGGCCACCCAATATTTCATTTATCAAACGTGTCACCAAACCCATGATTCAAACTGTAGCTATGTCCTTTTTAGGAACCTTGTTTGCGGGGATCTTTGGTTTACCATTTGCGTATTTATCATCTGAAAATATGAATACAAACGCACTCACAAGAAACCTTGTACGTTTTACACTCAGTATTTTTAGAACCATTCCAGTATTGATCATTGCATTAATCATGACTTATATCTTTGGACTAGGAACCTTCGCAGGTACAATGGCAATCTTCTTGTTTACGTTCTCAATCATTACAAAGATGACTTACGAACAAATTGAACTTGTGGATATGGGACCTTTTGAGGCTTTATTATCAACAGGTGCCACAAAACCAAAAGCATTCATTGTATCAATCTTGCCACAAATTTCAGGACTTTATATTTCTACCATTCTGTATAACTTAGAAATGAACATTCGTTCTGCCGCAATCCTTGGATATGTGGGTGCTGGAGGTATTGGTACTTTAATGAATGAAGCGATTGGTTGGCGTAAATATGATAACTTATCGACAATTTTAATTATGTTACTGATAACAGTGGTGATTATTGAATCACTATCTCGCAGTGTTAGAAAGAGGTTAGCGTAAGATGAATCAAATTACTCAAACATATGAAGCGCGTCCCAAAACACTGCTTAAAAATACTTTGATTTGGGGAATACTTATTTTATTAACTGCACTTTCTTTACCTTATACACAATATAAAGGTGTAGAGAAAGATGGATGGATCATTGTATCCAGTATCTTAAAATCACTGGTAAATCCAAACTGGTCAGCACTTTTAGATTTCTCTAAAGCAGGCGTACCATTTCTTATGTTAGAAACAGCAGCTATTGCTTTTCTTGGTACCTTCATTGGAATGGTACTTTCAATTCCATTTGCGTTTTTAACCGCAAGAAATATTGTACCATCATGGATCAGTGCTATTGGATCATTTATCATAACACTCATTCGTACATTTCCACCTTTCGTATATGGACTGATGCTCATTCGTATCGCAGGTCCTGGGGCCTTTACAGGGGTATTAACACTTTCCATTACATCAGTTGGGATGATCTCCAAAATGTTCATAGAAGTCATTGAAGAGCTTGACCAAGGGATCTTAGAATCTCTTGATGCATCAGGATGTAATACCATTCAAAAAATTCAATATGGTATTGTACCACAGCTCTTAGGAAACTTTGCGTCTATCTCAATTTACCGTTTTGAAATCAACGTTAAAAACGCATCGATTTTAGGACTTGTTGGAGCAGGGGGAATTGGTGCACCTTTACTCTTTGCGATGTCAGGTTATCGTTGGGCAGATGCAGGCGCCTTACTTTGGGGTCTTGTGATCTTGGTTGTTGTGATTGAAATAATCTCAACACGCTTAAGAAGAAAATTAGGTTAAGACAAACTAAAAACCGTCTATCACTATATGTGGTAAACGGTTTTTTTTACGTCCAAAAAGAAAAGCCGTCCAAGACGGCTTCAGTAACTTATTCTTTTGTGCCAGGGGTATTCATATCATTATAGATATCTTTATTGAATGTACCATCCCAGATATCAACCACAATGGCTGATAGCATGGCTCCTGTAACGTTTAGTGCGGTACGTCCCATATCAATGATTGGGTCGATTCCAAAGATCGCACCAATGTGTGACATTGCTGCTCCAAAGCCTAAACCGTTTAGTGTAACAGTTGCGGCAACGGTTGAAGTTCCAGGAACTCCAGCGATCCCAATTGAACCAATGGTAACAACAAGTACAACCATGACGTAGAATGCAATATTCATTTCATGACCCACTGCAGCGGCAACAAGTGTACCCAACATTGCAGGGAAGACACCGGCACACCCATTCATACCAATTGACGTACCCAGTGTTGCAACAAAGTTTGATGTTTGTCCAGATACACCCAAATCTTCATTTAATGTTTTTAAGGTGTAAGGTAGGGTTCCAACACTTGAACGACTTGAGAATGCGAACATAATGGTTGTATAAGCTTTTTTGTAGAATGTGACTGGGTTGAGTCCAAGTAGTGCAAGGATGACAACATAAACTAACATCATGATGATGACACCTGCATAGATTGCGACGATAAATCCAAGCACACCTTTAATGGCATTGAGTCCATTTGAAACAATGGCATTGGATACAAGTGCTAAGACACCATAAGGCATGAGCTTAATCACATTAATTAATACTGAGTTAATGGTAATACGGAGTGAATCTAAGAAATCCACAAAAGGTTTGACTTGTTCTGGCTTTTTTGCTTGTAAGAAACGAATGGCACTTGCAAGCATGGCACCAATAATAACGACTGAAACAACGCTTCCATTATTTCCCATCACTGAGATAATATTGTTTGGAATGAGTGCTAAGAAGAATTCTGGGAAACTTTGAGTTGCAATATTACTCATACGATCGAGACTTGCTTCAGATAAATTTCCTGTGAAGTTTGAACCTTGAAGACCAAATACTTTAACAACTAAGATTCCAACGAGTGCTGAGATTGCGGTTGTTCCAAGTAAGACAAAGAATGTTTTACCTGTCAGTGATTTAATGCGGTCTCCTTCAACATCAACCACAACTTTAATGATTGATAAGAAGACAACTGGAATGGCCATCAGTTGTACTAACTTAACAAAGCCACTTCCCAGTAAACTAAACCATACGGATATTTCTTTTCTTGCGAACGCGTCATAGATGTCACTTGAACTTCCAAGAATATCAATCGCAAATCCTAAGACAAGCCCAATCACAAGTGCAATAAGCATTCTATTTGAGAAGCTTACTTTTTTCTGAGTTAGATTTCGAATCACTAAGATGGATCCCAAAAGTGCTAACACAGAAATTAATGTGATAAAATTACTTATTTTTAAAAATTGTGTAAAAAATGGTGATTCTAACATGTTTTATCTCTCCTTTATTTATTTAGCGGTATTTGCGGCTACGTTTAATGCTTCCCAAGTGGATGCAAAGGGTGGTGCATAAGCATAGTCGATAAATCCGATTTCATCTGTTGTAAGTCCTGCGTGAATGGCGGTTGTAAGACCAGTCATACGTAGAACTGTTTCATTCTTACCAAATAATTGTGCACCGTATAATACTTTCGTATTTGCATCATAGATAAGTTTAATCATCACTTTATCTTGGGGTACATCTGTATAGTAGTTTGAATGATTGTTGGCATAGATTAAAGTTGTTTTTACATCTTTACCTAAATCCTTGGCTTCTTTTTCAGTTAAGCCAGTACTTGAAGCTTCATAGTTACCTACTTTGATGGCACTTGAGCCTAAGGCTCCTGCAAATCCAAGCCAGTCTTTTTCTTCAAGCACAATGTTTGATCCAATTAAACGCCCCATCTTATTGGCATAGGTTGCCAGTGGAATGTATTTGTTTCCTGATAAGCGGTGTGGAATGGTTGCGCAGTCTCCTGCCGCAAAAACATCTTTTCGTGATGTTTGGCCATATTTGTCAATCACGATGGCACCATTGCCTAACATTTCTAATTGGTCTTTCACAAAGTGTGTGTTGGGTCTAAATCCAACAGACATAATAACAGCATCTGCCTTGAGTGTTTGTTTATCAGTTTTAACTGAAACAACCTTACCATCTTCAACAATAAAACGTTCTGCACGCTCACTTGTATGAACATGGGTACCAGTTTCTTCTAAAGCTTCTTTAAGCTTATCTGTAAACTCAACATCAAAGGGACCACTCATAATATGATCAAGTGCTTCAACAACGTGCACTGTTTTACCAAGGTGCGCCAGTTGCTCAGCAACTTCAACACCAATAAACCCACCACCAATAACCACAATATCTTGATACTGATCTAAGTTGTCTTTTAGTTTGTTGACAGTATATGGTTTTGTAATGGTATAAACGTTTTCACTATCCACACCCTCAATAGGTGGCACGATTGCCGTAGCACCTGTTGCGATCATGAGTTTGTCATAATCAAGTGTTTTCATTGTATCATTTTTGAGGTCTTTGACTTCAACTTTTTTATGGTCAAAATCAACAGACAGCACTTCATGTGAAAGTTCAATGTTGATGCCAGCTTCGCGCATTTGATCTGCAGTCCTGGAATACATTTCATTTTCATCATCGAATTGGCCTCCTAAATAATAAGGTAATCCACAAGCACCAAATGAGACGTAATCTTCTTTTTCCAAGACAGTAATACGTGCATCTTTGTTGGTACGTGCTGCTTTAGCGGCAACACTCATTCCCGCTGCAATACCTCCTATAACAATGATTTCCATTTCATTCTCCTCCTTTAAGGTGAAGGTTTTATCTTCACTTTAATGTTAATGTTCAGCATGCTTCTTGTCAACAAAAGTAACTGGAAAACCTAAAATTAGGATATTACATTTATCAATCACACGCTTCCTCTTTTTTATCAAACAAGATCTGGTATACTGATCTTAACGAGGTAAACACGATGGAAAAGCAATATATATTGAATACACAACCACAATTTGTTTCAAATAATCAAATCACGCAAACCACTGTTCTTAAAGAACTTCAAAATGAACTCTTAAAGTGTCATGGTTTTTCACTTTCTGTAGCCTTTATTACACTTCAAGGCATCACCATGATTTTAGAACAACTCAAGGTCCTTCAAGAAAACAATATAAAAGGAAGAATTCTAACTTCAACTTATCAACTCTTTAATAAACCAGAAGTCTATGAAAGACTCTTACGTTTTGAAAAGATAGAAGTCAAAATCTATACAGAAGAAATCCATCATACAAAAGGATATATCTTTGATAAAGACAATAATAAAACAATTATGGTGGGTAGTTCTAATCTTACACAAGGTGCTTTAAAAGTGAACCGAGAATGGAACTTAAAACTTGAAAATGCTGAGAACACAGAAATGACCCATCATCTCATCCAAGAGTTTGAAGAGATGTGGGATAAAGCTGAAATACTTAATGAAGCTTGGATAGAAAACTATAAAAGACAATACGAACAAGCACAGGTTTTAAAAACGAGCTTTAAACCCGCAAAACAAAAGTACACACAAATCATTCCAAACGTCATGCAAACAGAAGCACTAAAAAACTTAGAAAGCCTTAGAAAACAAGGTGAAACAAAAGCACTTTTGATTTCAGCCACTGGAACCGGAAAAACTTACTTGGCAGCTTTTGATGTAAGAAATGTGAATCCAAAGCGCATTCTTTTTATCATCCACCGCGAACAAATCGCGCGTGATGCCCTTCAAACCTTTCAAAAAGTCATGCCAAACAAAACTATGGGGATTTTATCTGGCACTCAAAAAGATACTCAAGCAGAAGTTTTGTTCACCACAATTCAAACACTGTCTCAAGATCACACTTTAAATCATTTCTCACCCAGCCATTTCGATTATATTATCTATGATGAAGCCCATCGAAGCGGTGCACACTCTTATCTAAAAACCTTAAATCACTTTAAACCAAACTTTACTTTAGGCATGAGCGCAACACCTGAACGCATGGATGGGTTTAATATCTATGAACTCTTTGATTATAATATTGCCTATGAAATAAGACTTCAAGGTGCATTAAAAGAAAATATGTTGACACCTTTTCACTATTTTGGGGTGAGTGATGTCAGTATTGATGGTCAAATGGTGGATGAACAAACCAATATTGCATCACTCATCACAACCCATCGTGTTGATAAAATCTTAGAAAACATTGATTATTATGGACATAGTGGTAAGAAACTCAAAGGCCTCATGTTTTGTAGTACAACCCAAGAAGCGATGCTTTTAAGTGAGAAACTAAACAATCAAGGCCTTCACGCAATCGCCTTAACGGGTGCATCTACTCAACATGAAAGAGAAAGAGCCATTAGAAACTTAAGTGATGATAAGCATCCATTAGAATATATCATTACGGTAGATATCTTTAATGAAGGAATCGACATTCCTGATATCAATCAAATCGTGATGTTAAGACCCACACAATCATCCATTATTTTTGTTCAACAACTGGGGCGTGGTTTAAGAAAGTCACAAGACAAAGACTTTGTGGTTGTGATTGATTTTATTGGAAATTATAAAAATAACTTCATGATCCCAGTCGCACTCTCTGGAGATCGAAGTTTCTCTCAAAACACTTTACGTAAATACATGATGTCTTCCAACGCACAAATCCCAGGGACCTCAACCATTGAGTTTGATCAAGTATCAAAAGAAAAGATTTATGAGTCTATTGATAAAGGTACTTTTACACAGCGTAAGTTTTTAAAACAAGAATATGAAAATTTAAAATATAAATTAGGAAGAAGACCCAAACTGGTTGATTTTCTAATTTATGAATCATTAGATCCACAAGTCTTTTTTCATCAAAGATCATTAGATAACTATCATAAATTTTTAAAAGTGATGGATTCTGAGTATGATACTTCTATAACTGAAGCCATGAGTCAAACTTTAAGTTTTATTGCCTATGAGTTTTCAAGTGGTAAAAGATTGATTGAACTTTACATTCTTAAAACACTCCTTTCAAAACCAATTAAGCTTAAAGAACTGGAAACTACGTTTGGTTATGAAACAACACAAAGTGCGATAAATTACCTCTTATTAAACTTCTCAGTCTCAACTGAACTTAAGAAATATAATCAAGTGAGTTTCATTGAAGTTCGAGATGAGATGATTCGTTTAAGTCAAACGCTTAAAGAAAACCTAGAAGATGAAACATTTAGAACATATTTTGAAGATGTTTTAGCGTATGGCATGAAGCATCATGAACTTTATTATAAAGATGCAAATAAACATAACCTCGTATTGGGGGCACAATATACTAGAAAAGATGTATCATGGCTTCTTAATTATCCAACAGACCAAAAAGGAACACTTTATGGTTATAAAGTTGACCATACCACAAAGACGATTCCTTTATTTGTGACCTATCATAAATCAACGGATATCTCTGATTCAATTAACTATCATGATTACTTTATTGACCATGAGACCTTTAATTGGATGAGTCGTAATCGTTTGACTTTGGAATCTAAAGAAATCCAAAGTATTTTAGAAGCTGAAAAGTTAGGCTATACAATCATGCTCTTTGTGAAAAGAAATGATGGGGAAGAGAAGTATTTCTTCTATCTTGGGGATTTAAGTGTCATAGATGCAAAAGACACAACCATTGAAGTAAAAGGTAAAAGCTTACCCATTGTTAACTTTGTATACAAATTAAAAAATCCCCTAAGGGATGATTTATATACATACTTTACTGAAGGCTCTTAAGATATGTTTTAAGATCTTCAATAATATCAATATCAGCTGGTAGCCATTTTACCGCTTCGAGTTCATCATGTGATACCCACTTTAATTGAGCATGCTCAGTGAGAGTGGGTTTTCCTTTAATGAGTTTTGAAATATAAAGGTGCATGGTTAAATGGAAGTCAGGGTATTGGTATTTTATGGTTTTAAAGTGTTGGATGGGTGCGACAATGCATTTGAGTTCTTCTCTTATTTCTCGAATGAGTGCTTCTTGGTGGGATTCTAAGTCTTCTATTTTGCCTCCGGGAAATTCCCATAGACCATCAAAGGGTCCACCTTTTCTTTGGGTGATAAGTACGGTGTCGTTTTTAATAATCAGTGCTGCAGCAACTTCAATGTGTTTCATAAATTTAACTCCTTAATCCTTAACAGCATATCACATGAATATCATAGTTTTCATGAAAATGAGTGCTATTTATGGTATATATAATGTATACAGTAATTTTTTTATAAGATATAAAAGAGGTAAGATATGAAACGTAAACTAGATAGACGATTGAGTTTAGGGATCGCTTTAATTATTGTGGTGGTTTTTTCGCTGTCATATCTTTTTGTGATGAACAATGGTCAATATGAAAGTAAAGTTGTGATTAATGGTTTTGCGAGTATTGGTAACATCAAAGAAAAAGAAATCATTAAACTGGATGGGACATGGGAGTTTTATCCCAATGAATTGATTGATCCTGATGAAGACTTTTCTTTATATGATGATTCAAAGATTTATGTTAATGTTCCAAGACAAAAAAACAATAATAATATTGACTCAAATTATAGTTATGGAACTTATCGTACAAAAGTTAATATTAATGATGATTTGTATGGTTTAAAACTTCGTATTATTAAATCTGCATATCGTGTATTCGCAAATGGAGATGAAATTTTAAGCTTGGGTCAAGTTGGTTCAGATGAAAAGACACATGTTAAAGATAGTCGTTACCAATTAGGGATTATTAGTTCAAAAAATGATGAAATTGAATTGGTACTTCATTTATCTAATTTTGAACGGCAAAAAGGTGGTATTTTTTCTTCTGTTGAATTAGGTCAAGCAGAAAACATGGTTAGTATTGATAAAAATCATAGCTTGATAGAATTTATGTTTTCTATTAATTTAATTACTTTAGGAATTTATTTCTTCTTTTTGTACATTAATAGAAAAGATGCAAAATTTTTGAAATATTACAGTTTTATGTCAATTTCTGCCGCTTTTATTTTGTTTTTGTTGAATGAACAAGTTTTAAGGAGTATATTAGGATTTAATTATACAATGCGTACAAATTTACAAAATATTAGCTTGAGTAGTTTCATCCTTAACTTATTTCTTTTTGTGGCTTCGTTATACCCAAAGTATGTGAGGCGAGAGGTGAAGCAGTTTGTTATATTAACAGTTTGCGGTGGTATCTTGTTATATCTATTTTCTGAAGGTATCTTTGGATTTTCTTTACCTATTATCATTATGTTCCTATACTCTTCAGGGATTATTTTCATCGTTTTCTATATCCTTAAGATTTTATACAAAGCAACAAAAAATAAGGCACGAGGGTATGTTGTTACTGTATTTTTAATATTTAATTTGACCTTAGCATTTTTGATTATGGTGGCGAAAACATTATTAATCATTGATTTGGGATATATTCAACACATACTTTTTACCATTTCTAATTTAAGTGCGATGTACCTTGTGAGTATGAATTATCGCTATGACTATGAATATGCACTTGATTTATCTAAGTCTGTTGAAATAACTGAAATGAATAACAGTGCTTTTATGAATAGTTTGTCACGCAATGTTTTAAAACCACTAAAATCTAGGGTTAAAGATTTTGATGATATTTTGATTAATGACAGCAGTCAAATGAGCTCAGAGAGCGTAGAAAGATTCCGTTTCGTAAGAAACCAAACACAAGAAGTGGTGTATCTGTTGGATAATATTACTAAAGCTTTTTATACAGATGCAACACATGAATATCACTTAGAAGTGTCTAACTTTAAAGATCTTATAGAAGAAAGTCTTGAAAGAATCACAGTGAGTATGAATTTAGGACCCGTTCGTATAGTAAATAAATTTAATTTTGATGCATATGTGAATGTGGATGAAAACAATATCAAGAATGCACTTTATCATATTGTTAGAAATTCGCTCGATAATATTTCTAATGTGGGTGTTATTCAAATTGATGGTGAAATTGTTGGAGATATGGTATTCATTTATATTGATGACGATGGCGTTGGCATTGCCCCTGAACACTTACCGCATATCTTTGATCGCTTTTATAAAGTGAATTCAAACAATGAAGAACGATTTGGATTGGGATTACCCATTACTAAAAATATTATAGAAAACCATTTTGGAACCATTAATATTCAATCAACACCGCACTATGGAACCCGTGTGATGATTTCACTTCCACTACTTACTTCAGAAGTGGATGTTTATGATCATGATGAAACACTCGAACTTTCTATAGTTAAACAAGATCTTAACTTTAATGTAATGGTTGTATCACAAGATGAAATCATGATTAATTATCTCAAGAAATCGTATAAGAACTTATATATTTTTGCATACCAACGCCACGACTCTGAAAAGTTGGCTGAAAATGTTTTAAAAAATAGCATTGATGTCTTGGTTCTTGATTATAACCATGTACAACTTGTCAAAGACCAAACGGCGAAGTATATCCGTAAATATACAGATATGCTCAATACACCCATTTTAATGGTTGCCCCCCAACAAGTTATTTTAGATCTTTGGTTCCAACACCAAATTAATGTGAATGATTTTATTGAAAGTCCTGTAGACTATCGAAACTTCATTCTAAAGATTAATAACTTATATAAGAGTAAAAAAGCGATTGAAAGTGGTGTAGAAAAAGAATTCAGATACCTTCACTCACAAATCTCCCCACACTTCTTATACAATACTTTAAATACGATTATTGGTTTAAGTTATGTGGATTCTGAAAAAGCACGTGAGGGACTCCTTAATATCTCTGTATATTTACGCGCAAAACTGAATGTCTTTAATGCAGAAATTTTTGTGCCAATAGAAGAGGAATTAGAAGTCATTCGCTCTTATTTAGAAATTGAAAACCTCAGATATGAAGATAAAGTTAAAACTTCAATTGAAGTGGATGATAATCTTAATTTCAAAGTGCCACCCCTGATGATTCAAAATGTGGTTGAGAATTCCTTCAAACATGCCTTTGATTTAAAAGAAACAGGCAACAAACTTAAAATAACTATTAAACTTCTAGATGGTATGCACATCGTTAATATAATTGATAATGGTAAAGGAATGGATGAAACCGCAATTCGACAAATCTATGAAGCAAAAACAAAAGGCTTTGGCTATCGCAATACCATGAAACGCTTATCCTTAATTCAAGGCAGTTCTATAAATATTGAATCAAAATTGAATCAAGGCACCAATATTGAAATTAGATTACCGGAGGTAACACATGATTAGAGCAATTTTAGTTGATGATGAAAACATGGCCAATACAGTTCTGAGTGAAATGTTGAAGAAACATCAAAATGTTAAAATTGTGGGCAGTTATACAGATCCACTCGTTGCACTAAAAGAAATCGAAACTACAAACCCTGATGTGATCTTCTTAGATATTGAAATGGGCGATGTAAACGGGATTGAAATGGGTGAATCTTTCACCAATGAAAAGCCAGACGTATATATTATTTTTGTGACAGCTTACTCAGACTATGCGATTGAAGCATTTGAACTTAATGCGATTGATTATCTATTAAAACCCGTCTTACCATCACGTCTTGAAAAAGCAATTTCGCGCATTTCACTTAAAGAAAAAAAGCCAAAAGATGAAACACAATCCAATAAAATGTATATTCAAAGCTTTGGTCATTTCTCAATTTTTAATTCAAATAAGGAACCCAAGAAATGGCGTACCAGTAAATCCAAAGAACTCTTTGCGTTTTTATGGGCTCATGAAGATGAAGTCTTAGATAGAGATTACTTAATTGAAATGCTATTTCCAGAACGTGACGTCACAAAAGCCAATACGCTCTTCAGTACCACGCTTTATCAAACAAGAAAAAACTTATCGGATTGTTTGGGTGATGCATGTATCCAACAAAT
>CAYSBB010000001.1:14415-68679 GCA_964429205.1 uncultured Erysipelothrix sp. | reverse complement strand
CTTAAAAATTGACCTACATCAATTACAAGTCATTGTGTTTTAGATATACTGTAAACAGAAAGAGAGATGAGAAGGGATGCAAATGAAAATTAATCGTTTCATACGAAACCATTCAAACAAAATGACACTGCTTGCGACTGTACTCACAAGTATTGCCTTTGTTTTAGATAAATTAAATATAGGAAGACCCGTAGTTGTGGTGTTTTATATTGTTGCTGCATTATCTGCAGGATTTCCAATATACTACCGTGCGATTACAGGCTTAAAGCTTAATATTATAGGTATTGAGTTATTGGTAACAGTAGCGGTCACAGGGGCTTTGGTGATTGGAGAATTCTCTGAAGCAGCGATTGTTACAACTTTATTTCAAATTGGAGATTTCTTAGAAGTCAAAGCTTTAGAGAAAACTAGAAGTTCGATCAAATCACTGGTTTCCATGAGACCCACTACCGCCAATAAAATCTTTGAAGATGGCGTTAAAAATGTGCCAATTTACACGGTAAATCAAGGTGATACCATTTTGGTTAAAACAGGAGATCAAATCCCCGTTGATGGTGTGATTACAAAAGGTGAAGGAGAACTTAACGAAGCCTCCATTACAGGTGAGTCCATGTATGTCTTTAAAGAAAAAGAAGCATCTGTATTTGCGGGTACCATTTTAGAGGATGGCCTCTTAGAAGTACAAGCTACAAAAGTAGGTAAAGATACAACCTTCTCTAAGATTATTAATCTTGTTGAAGAAGCACAAGATGCCAAATCACCTGCAGAGAAAGTAATTGATGTCTTTGCGAGACGTTATACACCCTTTGTGATGGTGTTGGCGCTTGTTGTATGGATTGTTTCTAAAGACATTCGTTTGGCCATTACACTGCTTGTATTAGCATGTCCTGGTGCACTTGTGATTGGGGTACCCGTTGTAAACGTGGCAGGAATTGGACATGGCGCACGAATTGGTGTTTTACTCAAAGGGGGCGACAGTATTCATCGCTTTGCGGGTGTTGATACTGTGGTCTTTGATAAAACAGGAACCCTAACTCAAGGAAAACCTGAAGTGGTGGATGTAGAATACTTTAATGATAATCAAAACATGATCTTACAAAAAGCCATGATGGTTGAAAAAAGTGCCAGCCATCCATTAGGAAAAGCCATCATTGATTATGCTTTAAACCAAAGTATTGAAGAAACAGATGAAATCATTCAATCAGAAGTATTAAAAGGTTTGGGTATTAAAGCTGAGATGAATGGTAAAGAAGTTTACATGGGTAATGAAAGACTCATGAATGAACATCGTATTGAACTACATAAAACTGAATCAGATCGACCAGCAACCCGTGTCTATATGAGTATTGAAGGAAAACACGTTGCAACATTCTACATTATGGATCCACTCAAAGAAGATGCGATTGATTCCATTAAAGCACTGAAAAAACTGGGTCTAAATGAACTCATTATGCTGACAGGCGACAACAAAGAAACAGCACAGTATATTGGTAACCAGTTAGGTTTAGATCGTATTATTTCTGATGTATTACCCCATGAGAAAAGTGATTATGTTCAAAAACTTCAAGAAGAAGGTAAAAACGTCGCCTTTGTGGGAGATGGAATTAATGATGGACCAGCCCTAGCACTTGCCGATATTGGGATCGCAATGGGTGGGGGAACCGATGTGGCCATTGAAACATCAGATGCAGTATTGATGAATGATACCTTAAGTTCATTTGTGGATGCAGTACAACTTGTTAAGAAAACAAAAGCCATCAGTAACCAAAACATTGTGATTGCGATTGGTACGGTTGTTCTATTACTCATTGGACTGATCGCAGGGTATGTTCATATGTCCATTGGTATGTTTATCCATGAAGCAAGTATTTTACTTGTAACCATCAATGCAATTAGATTATTATATAGTAAGTTAAGAAGGAGTGTATAAAAATGAAAGACATTACATTAAATTTAGAAACATTAGGTTGCCCAGCATGTGGGATGAAAATTGAAAAAGGCTTAGAAAAAACAGAAGGGGTCACTTCAGCAGAAGTACTCTTCAATGCTTCAAAAGCAAGAGTATCATTTGATGAATCAGTCACAGATGTTGAAAAAGTGGTTCAAACTGTCACAACACTGGGCTATGAAGTCATTGGCGTTGAATAATTAAATGAAGGAGCGGTCTATACGGATCGCTTTTTCTTTGTTATAGTGAACTTATAAAAAGAGGTGAGTATTGTGAAAGGTAAAGTAATCATTATTTTACTTGTCTTCGTAAGTCTTGGTGCATGTCATGTTGTAGAACAGAAGGTAAGCTTTAAAGCTGAAATCATTGAAGTTCAAAAAGACACGTTTCTTGTGGTTCCCACAAAAAAATACAAATCCATTGGAGGTCGTATCATTGTCACAAGAAAACCAAAAAGCACCAAAAGGAATTTAGACTTTGAAGTGGGTGATGTTATTAAGATTGTTCATGATGGTCTCATCTTAGAAAGTGAGCCTGCCCAACTGTCAGTTGTTTATGACATTATCAAAGAATAAAACGCCTAATTGGCGTTTTTTCGTTTCAAGGATGTAATTATGGGCTTATTTGGATTCTTCATCGACATAAATGTAAACTTTGAGTGTTTCATACATTGAGTCTACTTAATCTTTTGTGAATTGTTTTTGTTTATTAAAACGCCGCATCGTTCTTTTGATATCTCTTCTTTGAATGACAATCTCACCACCAAGTTGAAGTTTTTTAAGTTCACTTCGATTTGAAAAGATAATCAGTGATTCAATGGTGTCAAGATTTAACATATTTGAAACAGCCTTAATATGACCATTGTATTGCCAAATGGGATTATAGAATGAAAACTTCTTACCGTTAACATAAGTCGTTCACATTTTACGTCTTGAATGACCATAAATTGCACCCGAATAGTTTTTACTTTCAATCACAAAGATCCCGCTTTCACTGATATGAATACAATCAACTTCATTTGTAGCTTTCTCTGTGAGTAGATAGACATTAACCAGTGTATAGTGATGATTCTTGTCTTCTTCAAGTGCCATAAAGATTAATGCTTCACCAGTGCGCCTTTATCAAAAAGATATTTAAATAAAGAAACACCACTTTCATTTTTATAGTTAGAATTATTGTATTTAATGACGTACTATATATGTAACAGTACTGCAAAAAAAGGCTAAAATAAAAGTGTGAGTAGGGGTGGAAATAGTGCTTTATAAAATGAAATCATCAATCGTTCTCCTTGTATGAAGTATTATTTTTAAAGTATGAATCCTAATAAAAAAGCACCTATTGGGTGCTTGATAACTTACTGTTTCTTTTTCAGTGCTTTCAATTTCTTTTGAATACTGAAATATTCAGAAATTGGCGCCAACATGAATGCGATGGCCAAGACTGGAATGAAGTTTCCAACATAACGTAAGAAGCCTTTATCTGTTAAGAAGTTAAAGGTATTGGGGTTGGTCGTGACCATAAAGGTAATAATAATGCCCAGTAATACTTTTAACATATTGTCACTACGTTTTGCTTTGAGGACTGTTTCTGAGTGATACGTATCCACGACTTCTTGTGGTGGGTTGTTTGATTCATTGAGATCAGCGATTGTTTTTCTATAATAAATTTCAAATCCTAAGTTCACAAGAATTGAAACAATGAGTGCATAGTATGTAAATTTTTGACTGATGAGTTCTGTAATCATAATCGGAATGATTGAGAATAAAATTCTTGCGTCAAAGAGATAAAATATTTTTTCTTCACTTGCGTTTAGACGATAGTATTTTTCTGATTGGGGTTCAATAAAGAAAGTTCTTCCTTTTCGGTCGCGAATCACGTTGGATTTCTGTTGTTGTAGGGTCGCTCTTTCTTTTTTATTATCTTGTTTTTTCATAATTCACCTTTTCCTTTAATAGGTAAACTATACCATAATTGTGCTATAATTTAAATATGGAATATACGATCAAAAGAACAGGTAGAAAAACTTTGGCGATCTCAATTGTTTCAGGTGAAATCATTGTAAGGGCGCCTTTTCATGTGCCCTTAGCAGTCATAGAAACGTTTATAAAAGAAAAGGAATCATGGATTAAAGAAAAGGTTTCCTTATATAAACCAGTTGGGGTTGATTTAAGTAAAAAGACACTACGCTATTATGGCAAAGAAATAACTTTACAGCTTTTTCATGCTTCTAAATTTCAAGTAGAAATAAATGATGTCATTGCTGTATATTTTCCTAGAAACACTCAAAAAGAAACACTGGAAAAAAAGATAGAAGACAGCTTTAAAGAAAATTTTGAAAGATACATAGATATAAAAGTATCCCATTACGCAAAACTTTTAAACATAGAAAAACCGCCCTTTAAAATCAGGCGGTATAAACGCATCCATGGACGTTGTAGTAGTCGTGGGGAACTGGCGTTTAATTTATATTTGTTTCATGAATCATTTGATTTTATTGATTATGTCGTACTTCATGAGTGTGCCCATTTGATTGAGTTTAATCACTCGTCTAAATTTTACGAACTCATTGAAGCCCATATGCCAAACTATAAAGAAATTATTCGTTTAAATAAGTTTGGATTAAATCAAGATCTGGATTAATCACAAGACTCTTGTGTGTACTGAATCTTACCGTACCAGGATTTGCGCCTGGTATTTTTTTAATGTTTTTAATTTCAGTATAAGAAACAGACACATTGGAGCTGTTTCTGGCATCTGAATAATAAGCGGCTAAATTAGCACAAAGTTTTAACTTCTCATCATCAACCTCATTTGTTTTGAGTAAGACATGTGATCCAAAGGTATCACTGACATGAAACCAAAGGTCTTCCTTCTTACCCAATTTAAAGGTAATGGTGTCATTTTGTAGGTTGTTTTTACCCACAAAGATGGTTGTATTTTCATCATACTCAATGACTTTGTAATTGGGACGTTTGGATTTCTTTTGTTTTTTATCTTTTTTAGATTCACGAAGAAACTTCATCTCAATCAGTTCCTGTTTGATCTCTTGTGCATCTTCAACACTTGCGATTTCAGTTTGTGCCAAGACACGTTCTAAATATTCAATTCTATTTTCTGTAATCTCAATTTGATGTTCCAGATGGCTTAAAGAATTTTTGGCTTTTCGATAACGGGTAAAGTACTTATTCGCATTATCTTTACCATTGAGTTTTTCATCCAGTTCAATTTCAATGTCTTGTCCTTCAAAATCTTGAAGTGTCACACTTTTGATCCCACTTTTTGTATTTGCATGATACGCAAAGAGTAAATCACCCATCATTCTAAAGTGATCAGAATTTTCTGCATTTTCCAAATCTGTATAAAGTTTGGGGAGTTTTGACTTTGTACGTTTGAGTTCACGTCGAATGACTTTCATTAAATTACCGGTATGTGATTTAATACGCTCTAGATTTATAAGATCTTTATAGTAATCATCTAAACCATCCATTAAAGGATAGGTTTTAAAGTCTTTATTTTTATGCGTTAATTCTAAGATATGATAATCATCTTCATATACAAATAATGTTTCACTGTTGAAGATTTTATTGAGAATCTCTTCTGGTTTTTCACTATCAAGACGCTTTGTGATTTCTTGTTCTAAAACAGGGGAGATCCCTTCATATTCTTTTCTTAATGAAAGATATTTGTCTTCTTTAGAGAGGTTTTCGATATCTTTTTTATCAAAGCTGTCTGGGAATGTATAGGGAGCACCGCCCACAATGGCGCGATCTGAACTCTCAAAAGAGCCCATACGTTTTGTGGCATCAATGATCTTTCCATCATCGCCCACTAAAATCAGATTAGCATAACGGCCCATGAGTTCTAAAATGAGTTGGTAGGGTCTAATGACACCCAGTTCATCACGATGATCAACCTCAATAATCATGATACGGTCATGTCCTTTTTGGTGGATTTTTGTGATGGTACCACCATCTAAATACTTTCTCAAAATGGTTAGAAAATGGGTCATATCAATATTACTGGATGCTTTTAAGTTTGTGAATTGCAAGCGTCCAAAACGGGGGTGTGTTGAAATATATAATATTTTTCTTCCTTTTCCAAAACAATGAAAAAGAAACTCATATTCTGAGGGTTGTGTAATACGGTTGATTCTCATGGGTGTTTCCTTATTCATAAGATCAACAATTCTGCTAAGTAAAATACCATCCATTGGCATAAGTTTCACGTCCTTTTGAATGCTTATTATATCATAAATTAAGGTAAAATAGATGTGTTAGGAATATGGTAAAAAAAATGAAAGAAGGTGCCAGTTTGAAGATAAGAAACTACCAGGCTATCGATTTAGATGAAATCATGACACTATTTTATATAATACAGTCCATAATATCAATAAAAAAGATGATACAGAATCACAACTCAATGCTTGGGCACCTAAAGTTTTAGAACGAACCCTTTGGAAACAAAGTTTTGAAGAAAATATCTGTTTCGTAGTAGAAGACAAAGGGAAGATTGTTGGATTTGGAGATTTAAATAATCATAATTTTTAGACAAACTCTTTGTACATCACAAATATCAAAACAAAGGGATTGGAAAGATACTTTTAGACAAATTAGAAAATGAAGTGATACAAAGCGGTGCTTCAGTTATATTTGTGACGTCAAGTCTAACTGCTTCAAGTTTTTTTGAAAAATATGGTTTTCAAAAATATAAGATACAAACAGTTGTGCGAAAAGGTGTTACGTTGCGTAACGTCAAGATGAAAAAAAACTTATGTTATAATTTAAATAGGTGACTACTATGAAAAAAATACAAATCTTACAGATTAACGATGTGCATGGCTATATTAAAGAACATGATGAATACTTCTTCACGAAAGATGGTATTGAATATAAAAAAGCAGGCGGCTATAGTCGCATTAAAACTGTGATTGAAAACGCGCAGAAAGAAGGGCCTGTTTTAGCGTTGGATGGTGGAGATACCTTTCATGGCACAAAACCAGTCGTAAAGTCAAAAGGTGAAATCTTAATTCCCATACTCAATCATCTTGAATTAGACGGGATGAGTGGCCATTGGGATTTTGCGTATGGACCAAAACATTTAAAACACTTGGTTTCTAAATTAAACTATCCCTTTTTATCTTGTAATGTCTACAACAAAGATGATGATAGTCTTACTTTCGATGCATATAAAATCATTGAAAAAGGTGATTTAAGCATACTTGTGATTGGACTGAGTGCCACCATTATTGATAAAACAATGCCAGACAACTTCAGTGAAGGTATTTACTTAACAGATGGTTTAGATGAAGTGAATGCTTTGAGTGAAAAGTATCGCGATGAGGTTGACTTGATTGTGGTGAACTCACACATGGGTTACCCACAAGATGTCCATCTTGCTTCAAATACAAAAGGTGTTGATGTATGGCTCAGTGCACATACCCATAATCGCTTATATGAACCAACCTATATTAACGATACCGTTTTAATTCAATCAGGCAGTAACGGCTCATTTATTGGTAAGTTAGAGATTACACTTGATGAAGATGTAAAATACATTTCACATGAACTGATTGTGTTGGATGAAAAGATTGAAGAGTCAGCATCTATGTTAGCGGTCATTGATACTTTAGATTTAGATGAAGACCTTAGTGTTGTGGGTAAAACAGAGTTACCACTTGCGCGAAAAGAAGTTTTAAACAGTGATTTGGATGCCTTACTTCTTGAAGCAATTTGTAAGGCCAGTAAGACAAATATTGCCTTTTCAAATGGATGGCGTTATGGACCGGTTATTTTAAAAGGAGAAATTAGTAAAGATGACATCATCAACATGATCCCAATGAATCCTGATATCATGAAGGTCACTTTAACGGGTCAAGAAATTAAAGACATGCTAGAAGAAAATATTGAACGTACTTTTTCAAGTGATCCCATGTCACAGATGGGTGGGTATTTAAAACGTGTCTTTGGTTTGAAGATTTACTTTAAAATTGAAAATCCAAAAGGACGAAGGATCCAAGAAATTTATACACAAGATGCACCTTTAATATATGATCAAAGTTATCAAGTTTCCTATATCACCCAGCAAGGTGTTTCTAAAAAATATGGACAAGACCACACAAACACAAAAATTAAAGCACAAGATGCACTCTTAGCCTATTTGAAAAAAGAAGTCTTTAAAAAAGAATCGAATACATGGATGGCGATATAAAAGCGCATAAACAGGCTCTTTTATGATTAGAGATTAAAAGAAAGCGTTCGCACTGAAAAAAGTTTGACTTACAGGTTGAATGTAAGTATTATAATTAAAAGGGATGGTGCGAATGAATAAAAAAAGAGGTTTATTAGTCATATTATCAGGGCCAAGTGGCGTCGGAAAAGGAACTGTTCGCGATTTGTTTATCAATCGAGAAGATTTAAATTTGGCTTTTTCTATATCTATGACAACGCGTTCACAACGTGAGGGCGAAATAGACGGCAAGCATTACTACTTTGTATCACGTGATGCGTTTGAAAAATCAATTGAAAATGATGAATTATTAGAATATGCAGAATTTGTTGGAAATTACTACGGAACCCCACTTGAAGAGGTGAATCGCTTACGTGATTTAGGAAAGAACGTACTTTTAGAAATTGAAGTACAAGGGGCACTCCAAGTGATTGAAAGGGTACCTGATGCACTGAGCATCTTTCTTGTGCCACCCAGCATGGAAGAATTACGCCGTCGTTTAGAGGGAAGACGTACGGAGTCAGAAGAAATATTAAATGAGCGACTTTCAAAAGCCGCAAAAGAAATGGAATTAATGAATCAATACCGTTATGTAATTTGTAATGATGATCCGGAGTTTGCGGCAGATATGGTTTCATTAATTATCAAAAGAAACATTGAAGCAGCTCTATAAGGGTTGCTTTTTATCACTTAAGGAGTTTTATGCAATTTTGTGATGTACTCATTCAAGAAAGTTTCTTGTATAACACACCGTTAACGTATTCAGCAGATGGTTATCATCTTGAAAAAGGAATGCGTGTTTTTGTGCATGTAAAGGGTCGCAAGATGGTAGGTTTTGTGCTCAAAGTATATGAAGGATCACTTCAAGATTTTGAATATAAAATTCTACCCATCGATTCACAAATCGATACATCACCCATCATCAACGACGAATTATACGATTTAGCCTTTAAAATGAGTCACATGAATGTATCGCCTTTAATACGCGTCTTTCAAACAATTTTACCCAATAGCTTAAGACCCAGAACAACTTTTAAAAAGCCAAAAGAGATTCAAGGACTAACGTTTAATAAGTTGGATGATGAAAAACTCACACCCAAACAAGCGTCTTTTATTGAAAAATTTAAAGCACAAGACTTTGTATTACTCAAAGATGCAAGAACTTTTTATTCAGGCTATGACACGCTTGTAAAAAGAGACATCTTTAAAAAGGTTTCTCAAGAAGCAAGATATGTATCACAAAGTATTGAAAACACCTATCCAGAACTTCCTTTAACCCCAGAACAACAATCGATTAAAGATAAAATTGACTTAAACAAAGCCCATACGTATTTATTACACGGTGTCACAGGATCTGGTAAAACAGAGGTATACCTCCATCTTGCGAAAGATGTTTTAAAGCGCGGCAAGTCTGTCCTATTTTTAGTGCCAGAAATTGCCTTGACACCACAAATGATACAGCGCGTATCAGAGCGCTTTGGGGAAGATGTCGCCATTTATCACTCAGGTCTTAACGAACAAGAAAAATACGAACAATATATTCGCGTAAAAAATCATGAAACATCCATTGTGGTGGGAACACGCTCTGCACTTTTTATGCCCTTTGACAATTTGGGACTCATTGTTTTAGATGAAGAACATGACACATCGTATAAACAAACCAGTACGCCAAGCTATCATGCATTAGATGTCGCCACTTTAAGAAGTGAAACACACCAATGTCCACTAATTTTAGGCAGTGCTTCACCGCGCTTAGAAAGTTACGCAAGGGCTTTAAAAGGTGTGTATACACTCTTAGAGCTACCAAGACGGATTAATGATAACTTTCCAAAAGTTACCATCATTGATACAAAGGACTCTTTATATCAAGGCGAAGGATCCATTTTAACATCCCCTTTAATGAATGCCATTCAAAAAAGACTCGACCAAAAAGAACAAGTCATCCTGCTTTTAAATAGACGCGGGTATATGACATTTTTAAAAGATAAGAAAACAGATCAAGTATTGATGTGTCCACACTGTGATATCTCACTGAACTACCATAAACATGACCGTATGTTAAAGTGTCATCAGTGTGATTATCATACCAATCAGATCCCTTTAGGCGAAGATGGGCTCCCACTTGAGCTTGTAGGAAGTGGCGTGGGAACACAGCGTCTTGTGGAAGGTTTACAGTCTCATTTTAAGACTGCACGCATTGTGCGTATGGACCGTGATACAACCACAAGAAAAAACGCCCATGAAAAGATTTTAACAGATTTTTCCAATCACAAGTATGATATTTTAGTGGGAACACAAATGATTGCGAAAGGTTTAGATATTGAAAATGTGACTTTAGTTGGGATTGTGAATATTGATCATACACTGGCTTATGAAGACTTTAGGTCGGTTGAACATACCTTCAATCTTATTTTACAAGCGACGGGTCGAAGTGGGCGCGGTGACAAAGAAGGTGAAGTCATGATTCAAACCTTCAATAAAGATCACTATGCGATTTATTATGGGGTACACAATCAATATAAACGTTTCTTTAATCAAGAAATGAAGTATAGAAAACTCGCAAAATACCCGCCTTATAGTTATCTCATTTCGATTACTTTTACACATCAAGATGAAAACGTGGCATTAAAACACGCGAACACATTTTTAAATGTCTTAAAGCGTGATAAAATGATTATTATGGGACCGACTTCTTTAGTGAAATTATCGGATCTACGAAGAGTCAGAATTATATTAAAAGGTGTTGATTTAAAGGGCATGCTTGAAGATATCAATCATGCGGTTACACTTTACTACACCATTCATAAAGGAGGGATCAGTGTTGATGTGAATCCATTAACACTTATATAGATGAGAAGAGAAGCAAGTTATCATGTATTAAATGATGTGTTAAACAAGGGGCACCATGCACACCTTGTGTTAAAATCACTTGAACTGAATGAAAGTGATCAATCATTTGTATCGGCACTGGTTTATACGGTGCTTCAAAATAAATATTATTTAAATTATCAATTTGAAGACTTAGTCAAAAGAAAACCCAACAAGAAGGTCAATATTGTGCTTTTAATGGCCGCTGCCCAACTCTTTAAAATGGATGAAATTCCAGATTATGCACTGGTCAATGAATATGTTGAACTCACCAAAAAAATTGGAGAACAACACAGCGCAGGCTTTGTGAATGCGGTATTAAAAAAAATGGTGGATCGAAAAGAAAGACCTTTAGATAAAGACACATTAGAAGGCATCTCAATTGATACCAGTATGCCACTTTGGATTTTAAATCTTTTAAAACACCAATATTCTTTTGAATTTTCGCGTGATTATGCCTATTATGTGCAAGAAATTAAACCTACTTATGGTTGGGTTAATAAACTGGTTGCTTCAGATGATTTATCAACCTACTTTGATCAAAAGAATCCAAACATTGTCAGTTCAAATGTCTTTAGAAGTGATGCCTTAGAAAAAGCACAGATTGTGATTCAAGATATCAACTCACAAGCCGTTGTTAAATCCATGCCCATAGAAAAAGGGATGCATGTTTTGGATTGTTGTTGTGCACCAGGGACAAAAACCCTGGGCATTGCGAATAAACTAGAAAATACGGGAAAGATTGTTGGTGTGGATCTCATTGAGAAGCGTGTTGAAGTCACACAAGACTTGATGAAACGTGCCAATGTGCAAAATGCGACTATTATTCAAGGGGATGCAGCTGAAGTTAAGTTTGATGAAGAATTCGATGTTGTACTGATTGATGCACCTTGTAGTGGTCTTGGCGTATTGAGTCATAAACATGATTTAAGATACAATATTCAGCCTACAGATCTTGATGATTTAGAGAAAATTCAAGCAGATATACTAAATAATGTGGCACAGTATATTAAGGAAGATGGCCTTCTTGTTTATGCGACTTGTACTTTAAATAAAAAAGAAAATGAAAAACAAATTGAAAAGTTCTTAAAACGACATGATAATTATGAACTTATTTTTGAAAAGACCTATAATCCACTTCAAACCTTAGGGGACGGGTTTTATGTCGCACATTGCCGTAAAAAATGGTAAAATGATAGATGAAACGAGGATTGAATTTGAAATACGAAAAGATAAGTGAACTGGGTTATGTTCGTGAAACCAATCAAGACAGAGTGATCGCCATAGAAAACGACTATGGCTTTTTGGGCGTTGTTTGTGATGGCATTGGTGGGGGTCGCGCAGGCGATGTTGCCAGTGAACTTGTGGTTTCTATTTTTGAAGAAGCATTCTTAAGTAACCCAAAATTTGAAGATGATGCTGATATGATTGCATGGTTTGAAAAAACCTTAGCTAAAGCAAACTTAGCAGTATTTAATAAAAGCATGAAATCAAAAGCATTTCATGGTATGGGTACCACAATTGTGGCAGTCTTAATTTATGGCGAAAGGGCCTTAGGTTTTAATGTGGGTGATTCAAGACTTTATGAGCTCAGACATGGAAACTTAAATTTACTTTCTCATGATCAAACGTACGCCTATCAAATGTACCTACAAAATGAAATTACCAAAGAAGAAATTGCACACCACCCAAGAAGAAATGTCTTGATTAATGCGGTGGGCATTAAAGATGAAATTAACTTTGAAACAATCCGTGTTGTGGATGGTTGGCAAAATCTAATGCTTTCAACAGATGGCCTCCATGATTTTGTGGATCATGGCTTTTTGGAACAAGCCTTTAATTTACCTTTAGATAAAGCTGCAGAACTTTTAAAAAGCTTGGCTTTAAAAGCGGGGGGATATGACAACATTTCATTTGTTTTAATTGAGGGAAACCGACATGAATAGAATTTTGAATAAACGCTATGAAATAAAAGAGAAAATTGGATCAGGTGGAATGGCTGATGTTTTCTTAGCGCAAGATTTGGTGTTAGATCGTGAAGTTGCGATCAAAACACTCAGAGAAGATTTAAATAATAATCCCGTTGCCTTACTACGTTTTAAAAGAGAAGCCAATGCAGGAAGCGGCCTGAATCATCCCAATATTGTTGAAGTATATGATGTGGGAGAATGTGAAAACACCCAATACATCGTCATGGAATATATCAAAGGGCCGACTGCCAAAGAACTCTTATTTAGAAGAGGCAGCCTGGAAGTCAAAGAAGCCGTTGATTTTATGCTTCAACTCTCACATGGCATCGCAAAAGCGCATGCACAAGGTATTATTCACCGTGATATTAAACCACAAAACATTTTGGTTAAAGCTGATGGGACCATTAAAGTCTCAGATTTTGGGATCGCTCAAGCAGGCGATGCCTTACAGCTTACAAAAGTAGATTCTGTTATGGGATCTGTTCACTATCTTGCGCCAGAACTTGTAAGGGGTGAAGGGGCGAGTCAGCAATCAGATATTTATGCGATGGGGATTATCTTTTTTGAAATCCTGACAGGTAACCCACCCTTTGATGGAGATATGCCTGTAGAAATTGCGATGAAACAGTTGAAAGATCAAACACCCAGTGTTAAAGAATTCAATCCCAATATTCCAAATTCAATTGTGAATATTATCAATAAAGCCACAGCTAAAAATACCGCTAACCGTTATCGTCATGTGGATGAGATGATCATTGATTTAAAAACATCCTTAAATGAAGATAGAAGAAATGAATCTATTTGGGAACCTGCCTTTGAAGATCAAGGGGAAACAAAACTCATTGAAACTTTAGAAGATGTCAGTGAAATACAAGCACCTAAAAAGAAGAAAAAGCTTTCTTCCATGGCAAAAGTTGCGATCGGCTTAACCGTTGTCCTTGTGGTTTCTATTGTGGCAATGCTTGTCGCAAACAGTAAACCTAAAATGTATGTCTTAGAAGATGTACGCGGGATGACTTTAGATGAAGCAAGACTTTTCTTACAAGAAAATAACATTCATATCAGTTCAAAAGTAGAACGTGATTTCTCTGATGTATATGACTTTGACCAAATCATGGAAACAAATCCTTCATTTGGAACAGAAATAGAAAAAGGATCACAAATCAGTGTTGTGATATCAATGGGAACATTCTTTGAGATTGGCGATTATGTGGGTGAAGACTTAGAAGTCATTAAAAAGCTTCTGGACGAACAAACAAACATTAATTTACGCATTCTTTATGAATACCAAAAAGATGAAACACCCGGTACCATCTTGAAACAAGATGGACTCAGTAAGGGTGATCGCATCAGTCCAACACAAAATCTAGATTTAATCCTTACGGTCGCAAAAGAATTAGAAATTCAAATTCCTAACCTTAATAATATTGACATTCAAGATGCAAAACAACAACTTGAAAATCAAGGGGTGAAAGTTAAACTTGAATCCTTAGACATCAGTCATCTGACAGCCTTTGAAATTACACAAATCAATTATGGTGTTGTGATTAAAACAGACCCCATGATGGGATCTACCTATGTTCAAAAAGATGACAGTGTCATTACCATTTATTACTATGATAGAAATGATATCCCTGAAGAAAAACCAGAAGAAGAAATACCGACTGAACCAGAAGAAGGAGATCAGGATTAATGCAGACAGGACTTATTATCAAAAATATTTCCAATCAATATACTGTTTATTTTAATCAAGAAACCCATATTGCGGTTGCGATGGGGAAATTGAGACTGGGTAAAAGACCGCTTGTGGGCGACCATGTAAGACTTGAGTTCACCGACAATAAATGGGTCATCCAAGAGGTGTTAGAGCGTAAGAATGCTTTAAATAGACCCCTTGTGGCCAATGTTGATCAAGCTTTGATTGTGATGAGCGCAAAAGAACCTGACTTTTCATATAGACTGGTTGATCGTTTGATCTTTCTTGTTTCATATGAGGGGATTGAGCCGATTATCGTTTTAAATAAAACAGATTTAATTAATCAAGATGAAATAGATAAAATAGTATCTGAATACGAATCATCAGGCTATAAAGTTTATGCCACCTCCAGAAAGACTCAAGACGTATCATTTACAGAAGTATTTGAAGATAAAATTACCGTCTTAGCAGGACAAAGTGGTGTGGGTAAGTCAAGTCTTATTAACCGTATTGATCAAACCTTTGAACTTCAAACTCAAGAAATCTCAAAAGTATTGGGACGGGGTAAGCATACAACACGCCATAATGAACTGCACCAAATTGCAGGGGGATGGGTTGCCGATACACCAGGCTTTTCTTCACTTGATTTTAAGCACTTAGATCCTGTAAGTTTCGCGAATTCAGTGCCTGATTTTGAAGAATATTGGCCATCATGTCGCTTTAGAGATTGTTTACATCAATCAGAGCCTGGATGTGCTGTTAAAAAAGCTTTAGAAAATAAAGAAATATCGCAAATTCGATATGATCATTATATTGAAACACTTGCATTAATTAAGGAGGAGTCACATGACTAAAATTGTTGCACCATCATTGTTATCGCTTGATTTTAAACAAATGAACCTACAAATTAAACGCGCTGAAACCGGTGCGAAATGGTTCCATTATGATGTGATGGATGGGGTCTTTGTTGATAACATCAGCTTTGGACCTGGCATTCTCAAACAAATCACAGACATTACCGATACGTTTATGGATGTTCACTTAATGATTGTGAACCCTAAGAAATACTTTGAGGCTTTTAAAGATGCAGGCGCTGATGCGATTACCGTTCATATTGAAACCTTTGAAGAAGTGGAACATGGCATCAAGGCTATTGAAGCGCTTCATGAGATGGGTTTAAAAGCAGGGATCTCCCTTCGACCCAGTACACCCATTGATTTGGCCATTCCATATTTAAAGTTTGTCGACCTAGTTCTAGTGATGAGTGTAGAACCAGGCTTTGGGGGTCAAAAATTTATTCCTTCAATGTTAGAACGTATTGAAAAGTTTGATGAATTAAGAAAATTAAACCACTATGGTTATCTCATTTCAGTTGATGGTGGGATTAATGAAGAAACAGGGAAGGCATGCCGCGATAAAGGGGCTGATGTCTTGGTTGCTGGATCGTATGTCTTTGGTGGCGATATCGAAAAAAGAGTGGCTTCACTACAATAAAAGCGAAACTTCAAAAGAAGCTTCGCTTTTTTCTTACGCAAAATAAAAATCCTCCCATAAAGAGAAGATTTAGGTATAAAAAAAACGGGAACCCCGTTTATAAAGCTTTAGCGTGCTGCTTGAGCTTTTAATGATTTTAAGGCACGAGCGGAAATACGGACACGTTTTGGTTTTCCATCCACCATAATTGTCGCTTTTTGTAAGTTTACATTCCAATTGCGACGTGTCGCTTTAAGTGAATGTGATCGCTTGTTTCCAGTCATACCTGTTTTACCGGATACGGAGCATTTTCTAGGCATACCGTAACCCCCTTTCGTCCTGAATTGCTAAATTAGTATAACACAGAGAACCACCTTGTGCAATAGCAAGATTTAAAATAGCGCGAAAAACTCAAAAGAGCGGATGAATTGGAGTTATTGTGAAACTGGATGAGATTTTAATGATAATATTCTGGGTTTACCTTTATATTAAAACCCACTTATGATAAAATTAAGATTATAACTAGGAGGTCACGATTTGGAAAAGAAAATCATTGCAGCCTTAGAACTTGCTGATCACGAAGTTCGGTTAATCGTTGGCCAGTTCGATAATGGAAGATTAAACATCTTAAAGGTAGAACGGGTTGCACATAAAGGTATCGAAAATTTTAAAATAAAGAATTCTAGTAGTATCAGAGAAGCCATACTGAAAAGTATTGCGAATGCATCGAAAAATATCGGAAGTCAAATCACTTCCGTTTTAATGTTGCTTCCAGGTGTTGATCTACAAGTGAAACAAGATTTACAAACAATCATGATTCACCAAAGTGTGAAACAAGAAGATTTAAATAGAGTTTATGGCATGTTTTTAAACCAACAAGTGTTGGGTGAAGACATTCTGGTCAATGTACTTGTAAATCGATTCCATATAAATGGGATTGCATCACGCAAGATTCCACTGGATGAGAAATGTCATACGATGAGTGTTGAAGCCAGCCTTTATTATTGTAATAAGGATATTGTCTTTGATTATGTTAAAATCGTTGAAAGTACAGGACTTGAAATTATCGATGTTGTGATTGATGATATTGCTTATGCAAAAGAAGCATCACTTCTAGAGAAATCCATTGACCGTCCAATTATTGCGGTAGATTTGGAACGTAATGTTTCAAAAATGACGCTCTTTAATAAAGGACAACTGCTATCAAATGTTTATACAGATGCAAACTTTAAACTTGTCTTTGATAAGATGCATCATTTATATGGTTTTGATGATGATATTATAGAACGCTTAATTTATTATAACTTAGACGTGAATGAAGTGGCACCATCTAAAGATCCAATCTTTGCGTGGTCAACCAAATCTAAAGACCATACATTAAGTAAATATGATGTTTATGACTATGTTGGGGTTGATATTATGAAGATCCTCAACAATTTATATGAAACAGCCTTACCCATCTTTGAATATGGGGATGCGCAGTTTGTTTTAAGTGGTGAAGCCAGTTTAACAGCCGGATTAAAAGATGTATTAGAAAACATTTCTGGTAAAAGTGTTACACTGTATCGTCCCAATACATTTGGGATAAAAAATCCTTGTTTTACTTCTTTAGTGGGTGCTCTTTATTACTATAAAGATTTAGAGTATTATAGAGAAGGTACGAAGGGCAGTATCGATGAAAAAGAATTTTATGCAAAAATGATTTACAGAGAAATTGAAAATGCTGAACAAAGTAAATCATCAACCGCAAATTTCACAAAAAAATTAAAAGATCTATTCGTAGAATAAGTGGAGGGACATTAATATGATAAGAAGAAACGTTGCAACAATAAAAGTAGTTGGAGTAGGGGGCGCAGGCTGTAATGCTGTAAACCGCATGGTACATGAAGGGATGAATGGTGTGGAGTTCTTTGTAGCAAACACAGATATTCAAGCTTTAGACTCATCTCCAGTTGAAAATAAAATTACACTGGGACCTGAAATTACAGGGGGACTGGGTGCTGGATCTATTCCGGAAATTGGCCGTAAAGCAGCTGAAGAAAGTGAAGATGAAATCCGTGAAATCGTAAAAGATACAGATATGGTCTTTGTGACTGCAGGACTTGGTGGTGGTACCGGAACTGGTGCTGCACCACTCTTTGCGAAAATTGCGCAAGAAGAAGGTGCACTGGTTGTAGGGATTGTAACCAAACCATTCCTATTTGAAGGACCCAGCCGTTCTAAAAAAGCGCACTCAGGTTTAGAAGAACTTAAAAAACATGTAGACTCACTCATCATCATCAGCAACAATCAACTGTTAGAAGTGATTGGAAACATTCCATTTCAAGATGCATTTCTTGAAGCCGACAATGTCTTAAGACAAGGGGTTCAAACCATTACTGATTTAATTGCAGTACCTGCACTCATTAACTTAGACTTTGCGGATGTGCGCTCTGTCATGAAGAACCAAGGTACCGCTTTAATTGGTATTGGTATGGCAGAAGGTGAAGACAAAGCTGTCAACGCTGCAGAAGCAGCCATTACTTCACCCTTACTTGAAGCACAAATTGATGGTGCACAACGCGCGATCATTAATGTTACAGGTGGTGAAACCATGTCTATTCAAGATGCAAACAATGCGGTTGAGTATATCCGTGATGCAGCAGGTAGTGATATGGAAATTATATTTGGGGTTGCGATCAATGAAAGTATTGGCGATGCCATTATTGTGACAGTGATTGCGACAGGATTTGATAAAGGTGAAGAAGTAGAAACTTACGAACCAAAACAAAAATTTGAATACAAACCTCAATCACCAAAAAAAGAAGCAGTTGAAGAAGAACCCAAAGATCAAAGTGGTATTCCTGATTTCTTTAGAAAACGATAAATTAAAAAAGCAGCCTTTAGCTGCTTTTCTTAATCTCTGAATCCTCTTTGGTATGAAAAGGGGATTTTATCTTTTTGTCTTGTTTGCATATAGCTTTCTAATACAAAGTGTGGGTTTCTGATTAAAGCACGACCCAGTGCCACAAAATCTGCACGATCATTTTCAATGATATCAATCGCCTGATCTGTTGTGTTGATTAAACCCACCGCAATGACAGGTTTTTTTGTGCGTGTTTTGAGCTCTTGTGCAAAAGGTACTTGATAGGAAGGATATGCATGAGGCACGATGGGTGTAATCCCACCACTTGAAACATGGATCACATCAAATGTATCCAAGATTGGATCTAATATCTTAGCGACACCTTTTACATCTAAACCATTTTCTTCATAGTCTGTCGCACTCACGCGCACGAAGATTGGTTTTTCTTTTGGCCATACTGAGTGAATCGATTCCATCAGTTCTTCAAACAATACCGTTGCATCACGATATTTATCGATACGCTTATTGGTATAAGGACTCATAAAGCTTGATAAAAGATAACCATGGGCCATATGAATTTCAATGGCATCAAAGCCTGCTTCATCGGCTCTTTTTGCGGCAGTCGCAAAGTCTTTAATCATTTGTTTGATGTCTTGTTGGGACATTTCTTTGGGTGTGCGATATTTTTCATTATAAGCAATCGCACTTGGTGCATAGATAACCGGATCTTCTGTACGACATTTACGCCCTGCATGATTGAGTTGAAGCGCAATTTTAGAGCCTTGTTCATGGACTGCATCAACAATCTTTGAAAATGCATCTTTTTGGTCATCATTCCAAAGACCCAAACACTGGTTTGTAATACGACCTTCTGGGACAATGCCTGTTGCTTCGACAATAATTAAGCCAACTTGTCCAATGGCACGACTCACATAGTGTGAAAAGTGAAAGGCATGAGGGATGCCATCTTTTTTATGTGCTGCATACATGCACATCGGTGCCATTATATAACGGTTTTTAAGTTCTAAATTTTTAATACTTGCTTTTTCTAACAATTTCATTGAATCTCCCCTTTACAAAAAATATTATATCACAAAGCCAAAAACTGTGTTGTATGATACTATTAAAGCACGGAGGCGTTTATGAAATCAGAAATAATTAGTGTAGGAACAGAAATTTTAATTGGTGATATTGTTGATACCAATTCAGAATACATTTCAAAAAGATTGGCCGAACTGGGCATTAATTGTTATTACCATACATCCGTAGGTGATAATGAAACGCGTTTATCTCAAACCATTGAAAATGCGCTCAAACGCTCAGATGTCATCATTTTATCAGGGGGCTTAGGACCAACTTATGATGATAAAACAAAAGAAGTGGTCGCAAAATTACTTAATTTAGACATGGTCTATGATGAAGAAAGCTATCAAAGAATTGTCGATATCTTTAATCAATCTCAAAGACAACTCACTGAAAATAATAAAAAACAAGCATTCATTCCAAAAGGGGCTAAAGTACTCACAAACTATCGTGGTACAGCACCTGGCATACTTATAGAACATCATGATAAAGTTGTGGTCTTATTACCTGGACCCCCACACGAAATGAAGCACATGTTTGAAACATGGATCATTCCATACTTCCATAAGAAAACAGGACTCACAATTGTATCGCATCGCGTGTACTTATTTGGTATTGGTGAATCACTGGTTGAAGAGATTCTCAATGAAGAAATGGTTGAATATACAAACCCAACAATTGCCCCCTATTCAGGCAGTGATGGCATATATTTAAGGATTACAGCCAGTGCTGAAAATGAAGATAAGGCCAACGAACTGATAAAACCAGTCTTAAAACTGGTGCAAGATACATTTAAAGAATATGTCTATAGTGTTGATATACCAAGTCTTGAAGAAACACTGGTTAAAACACTTCAAGAGAAAAATATGAAGTTAGCCAGTGCAGAAAGTTGTACTGGGGGGTATCTTTCAAAACGTTTAACAGACATCCCTGGCAGCAGTTCAGTATTTGAGATGGGACTTGTGACATACAGTAATGATGTTAAGATGAAACTTTTAAATGTGCCTGAAGATGTTCTTGAGAAACATGGTGCAGTATCTGAAGAGACCGTGGTCTCAATGGCTGAAAATCTTCTCGAGTTATCAAATGCTGATGTGGTGGTTTCAATTTCAGGCATTGCAGGACCTGGAGGCGGTACAGAAGAGAAGCCGGTAGGCACAGTTTACATTTGCGTGAAGACAAATACAGACATGAAGGTTGAAAGATTCATGCTTTCAAGAAATTATGATAATGATCGCAAAAGGATACGATCACTGAGTGTTTCTCATGCTTATAAGATGATTTTAGATATTATTTAAGCTTTGCGGCGTGATTTTCATGTCAAAGAGCAGTTACTTGTACTTTAGCGTGAGTTGTGGTACAATGTTTGAGGCTAAAAAAGCCCATTCTCACACTGTGAATTTGATAACCCGTGCTATTTTATAGTTGTTATTAATCGAAGCAGTGGCGGAAAAACGGAAAGGTAGGACTTTATGTCACAAATAGTTACAGTAAGACAATTACTAGAAGGAGCGGTTCACTACGGACACCAAACACGTCGTTGGAACCCAAAAATGAAACCATATATTTATGGTGCAAAAAACCGTGTTTATATTATTGATTTAAATAAAACACAAGAAATGTTAGCGGAAGCTTATACAGCACTTCGCGATATCGCCGAGAAAAACGGTAAACTCTTGATTGTTGGTACAAAGAAACAAGCCCAAACAATCGTTGTAGAAGAAGCACTTAGAAGTGGATCATTCTTCATGAACCAACGTTGGTTAGGTGGAACATTAACAAACTTCAGAACAATCCAAAAGAGTATTCGTCGTTTAGTTGAAATTGAAGAAATGGAAAACTCAGGCGCAATCAACATTTATCCTAAGAAAGAGGTTGCTTTATTAATTAAAGAAAAAGACCGTCTACAAAACTTCTTAGGTGGAATCAAAGAAATGAGAAAACTTCCTGATGCAGTTTTCGTAATCGACCCAATCGAAGATTACAACGCTGTAGCAGAAGCTAAAAAATTAGGAATCCCTGTATTTGGTATCGTTGATACAAACGCTGACCCAGATGTAGTTGACTTCCCAATCCCAGGTAACGATGATGCAGTACGCTCAATTCGTTTAGTCACAGCACTCTTAGCAGATGCAATGATTGAACCAACAGGTGGTGTCATGGCAGTTGCTTACCAAGATAAAGAGGAAGAAGACATTACAATGGATGATGTTATTGTTAACGTAGAAAGACAAGCGGCAGAAAACGAACGTCGTCGTCGTCAACGTAATGAAGAACGTCGTCGTCGTGATGACCGTCGTCGTCAACGTCGTTTCACACCAAGACAAGAAGAATCCAAAGCTAAAGAAGGAAATACTGAAGAGAAAGGTGAGGCATAATATGGCTGTTATTTCAGCAAAACTTGTTAAAGAATTACGTGATCTTACAGGAGCAGGAATGCTTGACTGTAAAAAAGCATTAGAAGCAACAGAAGGAAACGTTAAAGAAGCCGTTACTTGGCTACGTGAAAAAGGAATTGCGAGTGCACAAAAGAAAGCAGGGCGTATTGCTGCAGAAGGTCTATCAAATATTTTCATTGATGGAAATAAAGCTGTAATCATTGAGTTAAACTCAGAAACTGACTTTGTTGCAAAAAACGAACAATTCTTAAACTTAATTGATAAAATTGGTCAAACAATTTTAGCAAATAACCCAGAAACAAACGAAGACGCACTTGCATTAAGTGTGGGTGAAGACACAATCAATGATTTAGTTGTTAACGCAACAGCAACCATTGGTGAAAAAATCACATTCCGTCGTTTTGCAGTTCTAAACAAAGAAGACAACCAAGTATTTGGTTCATACAAACACAATGGTGGAACAATTTCAGCAGTTGTAGTCTTAGATGGCGACAACGAAGACCTAGCAAAAGACATGGCAATGCAAGTTGCATCCATGAACCCAAGCTACGTATCAATCAAAGATGTTCCTGAAGAAATTGTAAACAAAGAAACAGAAATTCAAGTTGAGATCGTTAAAAACGATGCAGAACTTTCATCAAAGCCAGAGAAAGTAATCCAAGGTATTATTAAAGGACGTGTAAGTAAAACACTTCAAGACGTTTCTTTAAATGACCAAATTTTCTTTAAAGATGGTAGTTCAAAAGTTTCACAAGTACTTAAAGATGCAAAAACAACAGTTGTTGAGTTTGTACGTTATGAAGTCGGTGAAGGAATCGAAAAACGCGAAGAAGATTTCGCTGCGGAAGTTGCAAAAGCTTCACAAGTTTAATGAAATAAGGACACTTTCGTGTCCTTTTTTAAAAGAAGGAGACTATGATGTATAAAAGAGTACTGTTAAAACTAAGCGGCGAAGCCCTATCAAACGAAAGTGATATCTTTGATAAGACAGTTTTAAATGATTTAGCAAGACAAATTAAAGAAATTACTGAACTTGGTGTAGAGGTTGCCATTGTTGTTGGTGGTGGAAACTTTGTCCGTGGTAAAATGGCCGAAGAAATCGGTATTGATCGCGCACAAGTTGACTCAATGGGTATGCTTGGTACTGTAATTAATGCACTTGCAATTCAAGGATCACTTGAAAATATTGGTGTGGAAACACGTGTTCAAACTGCCATTGAAATGCAAAAAATAGCCGAACCCTTTATTCCACGTCGTGCAACACGTCACTTAGAAAAAGGACGCGTCGTGATTTTCGGTGCAGGAACTGGTTCAGCATTCTTCTCAACAGATACAGCTGCAGCACTTCGCGCTTCTGAAATTGATGCAGATGTGATTCTAATGGCTAAAAACGGGGTAGATGGCATTTATAATGCAGACCCTAAACTCGATCCAAATGCTGTTAAATATGACTCACTTACATACATGCAAGTACTACAAGAAGAACTTCAAGTCATGGATTCTACCGCAACTTCTATGTGTATGGATAATAATATTGAGCTAATAGTCTTTAATATGAACGAAAAAGATAATATAATAAAGGCAGTGAAGGGTGACTCAAAAGGAACTCGAGTCACAATATAGGAGGAAATTATGAATACATTATTACAAGATGGCCGTGCATTAATGGATGCAGAGATTGAAACATTTAATAATCGTTTGGGAACTTTACGTTCAGGACGTGCCAATGCAGGTGTTTTATATGGCATTCAAGTTGATTACTATGGTTCTCCAACACCTTTAGAACAAATGGGACAAATTTCAGTTTCAGAAGGTACACAACTTGTGATTAAATTATTTGATCCAAGTGTGATTAAAGATGTTGAGCGTGCTTTAAATGAATCTCATCTAAATCTTCCAATCATCAATGATGGAACATTATTACGTATCAACGTACCACAATTAACAGAAGAAACACGTAAATCTGTGGTTAAAGATGCTACCAAATATGGTGAAGAATCAAAAATTCAAATCAGAAACATACGTCGTGACCTTAACGATGAAGTGAAGGCAAGTGATGATCTACGTGAAGATGATGAAAAACGTATGATGGATGATATTCAAAAATTAACAGACGAATATATTAAGAAAATTGATGAAATCGTCAAAAATAAAACTGACGAAATCATGACGGTCTAATATGTCTGAATTAAATCATATTGCTATTATCATGGATGGCAATGGTCGATGGGCAACCAAACAAAATAAAAAAAGAACGTTTGGCCATTACTATGGATCAGAAAACGTCCGTGAGATCGCTTTAAGTGCATTAGAGGTTGGTGTTTCGACACTAACCCTTTATGCATTCTCAACAGAGAACTGGAAACGCCCACAGGAAGAAATCGATTACTTAATGAAACTTCCAGCTGTTTTCTTTAAGAAATTCTTAAAAGAACTCAATGAAAAGGGCATCCGTATCACAACAATTGGTGATTTGTCTAAAATTCCAGAGAAAACACGCCGGGTAATGGAAGATGCAGTTGAAAAAACAAAAAACAATACAAATTTAACACTCAATTTTGCTTTAAACTATGGATCACGCGATGAAATCGTGCGTGCTATCAATAAAATCATCAAAGTAGAAAAAGCTGAAATAACAGAAGTCGACTTTGAAGATTATCTTGATACAAAAGGCTTGCCTGATGTCGATTTACTCATTCGTACAGGAGGCGATAAACGCCTTTCAAATTATCTTTTATGGCAAATGGCTTATGCAGAAATGATGTTTTTAGATATGCAGTGGCCCGATTTCACGCGCGATGTATTCTTAGAATGTATCGAAGACTTCAAGACACGAAACAGAAGATTTGGAGGCTTATAATATGCTGAAAAGAACCTTAACCGCGATCGTTTTAATCGCAATCTTTGCGTTTGCGTTTTATCTTGGTCCCACAAGTCTTTCTTATTTAATTCAATTTTTAATCCTTTTAGCTGGATACGAAGTGTTTCGTATAAAAAAAGATACATGGCCAATCACCGTACTTTTAACTGTGATTATCCTTTTAATTGGATCGAATTTTATGCCTGAAAGTTATATGATACCCTTTGTTTCCATCACAATTTTCAGCTTTTTATTTACAGCAATCTTCTTAGAAAGTGTCTCACTTGATGATGCACTCTTACTCTTTTTTATGGTAATTATCTTATCACTGGCGATATTATCCGTAAGAAAAATCTTAAAACTAGAGCTTGTTGTATTCATTTATATTATTATCGCAACTTATGCAACAGATACCTTTGCCTATTTAGGGGGGTCATTTTTTGGGAAAAGAAAACTCATCCCAAGAATTTCACCCAATAAAACGATAGAAGGTGCCATCATTGGTTATGTGATGTCAGTGATTCTTTCCTTAACCTTTGCGAAATTTTATTTAAATCTTGAACCAGCTCTTATTTACACTGCTTCTTTTATCATCCCAATTATTTCTCAATTGGGAGATTTAACATTCAGTTTAATCAAAAGAAGATATAAAATTAAGGATTTTGGTTTCATACTGCCAGGTCATGGTGGTATTTTAGATCGTATCGACAGCATTGTCTTTAGCTTACTGGCATTTAACATGCTGCTTACGATATTAGGATAGGTGGTTTCACTTGGACATATTAATAAAAAGTTTAATCAATATATTAGTTTTTGGTGCTGTCATGAGCATCATCGTCATTGTGCATGAACTTGGACACTTAGTTGCGGCGAAATCTTTTGGTGTATACTGTAAAGAATTTGCGGTAGGTATGGGTCCTAAAGTTTTTTCCATTCAAAGTAAACGCTCAGAAACGGCTTATAGTGTTCGTGCTTTACCGCTGGGCGGGTTTGTTGCGATGGCAGGAGAACCAGGGGAAGAAGGCCTTGAAGCAGTTCCTTTTGAACGAACCATTAATGGCATCAAACCTTGGAAACGTTTAATTGTGATGCTTGCAGGGATTTTTATGAACCTAGTACTTGCATTTTTAGTATTCTTTACCATCTTTCAAATCAATGGGATCGTGAATGAACCCAAACCTGTAATTGCTGCTGTTGTTGAAGGCTATCCTGCAGAAAAAGCAGGTTTATTGGCCGGAGATGAGTTTGTAAAACTCACCTTTAAAGATGGCACTACCATTGAACCCAAAGTGTTCTCTGATTTGGTGGTGGCAATTTCTTCATTTCAAGACTCTGAAATAGATGTTCAAGTCAATCGAAACGGTGAACTGAAAGATTTAAAACTGACCCCTGTATTCAATGAAGATTCCCAAAGTTATGTCTTAGGAATCCAATCGGAACAAGGTTCATTAGAAAAAGTTGGTTTTACGAAAACCGTATCTTATACAGTTTCTTTTATCGCCAACATGATTGTACAAATCTTCATGGTTTTAAAGTGGCTTGTGCAAGGCATTGGCTTAAACAATGTTGGGGGACCGGTCGCAATTTTTCAAGAAACTTCAAAGGTCTCAGCATCAGGCTTTGATATGCTATATTTTTGGAACTTAATTGGTTCTTTAAGTATTTCCTTAGCCGTCATGAACTTCTTACCCATTCCTGTTTTAGATGGGGGAAGGGCTTTACTTACGGTAGTTGAAATGATCATCAGACGCCCCATTCCAAAGAAATTTGAAAACGCGATCATGATGATAGGTTTTGCGATTATGTTATTCTTGATGGTGTTCTTTATCTTTAATGACTTAAAACGACTTTAAGATTCGAATTCATTATATTTATGCTATAATAATCTAAAGGAGCGTATCATGAACTATAAAGTTGAAATTTTAGAAAATAAACCATTAACTGTCGCACGTATGAAAATGACGATTCCAGATTATTCTACTGATTTAGATCTCATGGCCGTAAATACGATGAAAAATGAGTTGAAGCGTAAAGGTGTCGAACCGCTTGACACACCGTATGATTTTTCGGTGTCTTATGATTCAACTTATCGTATTGAAGTCATTGATGTTGAGATTAATGTTGGTGTAAAATCTAAAGGTGAGGATAGTGAAATAATTAAGTTTGTTGAGCTCCCCGCCGTTGAAACTTTAATACGCGTGACTGCTGATAACTTCGAGGACATCTATATTGCCCTTGCGGAGTGGATGCATGACAATGATTATGTCGCTGATGGTGGCTTACGTACCATCATTCATTCTGGAAGAGAATTTATTTACGATTGTCCTGTTAAACCTGCAGGAGACTAAGATTTTAAGGACAGTTTCTTTAGAAATTGTTCTTTTTTAATTTAAGAAAGTGGTGACCTATGGATCGTGCAATCTTAATGATGGCATATGAAAATTTAGATGATTTTGAATTGAATGAGAATATTGAAGAACTCAAAAATCTCGCACTCGCATGCGAAATTGAAGCCCAAGATGTGCTCACACAAAATCTCAAAAAGAAAAGCAATGCTACCTATATTGGTGCTGGAAAAGTTGAAGAAATTAAAATGGCCCTTGAAGCACAAGATGCCAATCTTGTGGTTTTCAATGTTGGATTATCACCCTCACAAATCAGAAACTTAGAAGAATTTTTGGAAGTTGATGTGGTAGATAAAAACATGCTTGTTTTGGAAATATTTTCACGTCGTGCATCAACCCCTGAATCAAAAGCTCAGGTTGAAATTGCGCAATTAAAATACTTATTCCCAAGAATGATTGGATCATACAAGCACCTTGGAAGACAAGTCAGTGGTTTTGGTAATAGAAACAAAGGACTTGGAGAAACACAATTAGAGCTTGACAGAAGACACGTTGACAGACGCATTCGTACACTCACAAAAGTCTTAAAGGATTACGAGAAAACACGTCTTACCACTCGTGCTCAAAAAGCAAGCAGTCATTTACCTCTTGTATCCTTAGTGGGATATACAAACGCAGGTAAAAGCTCACTGATGAACTTACTTTTAGCACAAGATGAAAAACGTCACGTGTTTGTAAAAGACATGCTTTTTGCCAGTCTTGAAACATACTCACGTAAAGTTGATTTGGGAAACAATCATGAATTCATTCTGAATGATACCGTTGGATTTATTAAAGAATTACCCCATGATTTAATTCCTGCTTTTCATTCTACATTAGAAGAAATCGAAGCCTCAGATTTACTGTTACATGTGGTTGATGTTTCCAATCCATTTTATGAAACACACATTAAAACCATTGAAAAGACTTTAGAGACTTTGGATACCACTGATGTACCCATGCTAACGGTCTACAACAAGATTGATCTTGTAGAAGATTTAAAGCCAGTCATTAATTCAGAAGCAGCTTTCATTTCAATTCATGAAAACTTAGGAATTGATGCACTCATAAAGCACATTGAATCCATTTTGTGGGCTGAAGAAATAGTCATCGAATTTAAATTCCCCTACAACAAAATGGATTTAGTAGAAGAAATCTTAAATGTTTATCCAATCGTTGAAAAAGAAAATCTAGAAGATGGCGTTTCTTTAAAGATTAAGGCAAAACCTTCACTGGTAAAGAAATACCAACAATATCAGGTGATACAATGAAAGTACTCTTTATATACAACCCCCATTCAGGAAAACAAATCATTGACCATAAAGACAAATATTTAGATTTTATTCAGGAAACTAAACACGATTGTGTGTTTTTTGAAACGAAACCTCAATATGGCGGTTATGATTTCCTTTTAGAAACAAAAGAGACTTTTGATGTGATTGTTGGAATTGGTGGCGATGGTACGATCAGTAAAATTGTTGATGCCATGATTCAAAAAGATCTTGACGCAAAACTCTTGGTTGTACCAGCAGGATCAACCAATGAATACTCACAAACTTTAGGTGTTGATTTTACGAAGATCGAAGAGAGTCTTTCGTTACTTGATCATGGACAAGTTAAAGAAGTTGATGTCGGCATGATGAATGGGGAACACTTTATTTATGTGGCCGCATTTGGTAATTTTACCGCTGCTTCCTATGAAACACCCCAAAAATGGAAAAATATCATTGGACACTTTGCGTATTGGATTTATGGCGTCGTAAAACTTCATACCATTAAAAACTATCACTATAAGGTCACAATCAATGGTACAACACATGATGAAACATACCTATTTGGTCTCATTTCAAATGCCACTCAGTTTGGGCGCGTCTTTAAGTATCAAGATGATGCGGTAAGTTTGGATGATGGTTTATTTGAAGTCTTGTTTATTCGAAAACCAGAATCTGTTAAAGACTATATTCAATTACTTCAAAGTTTACTCTTAAATCAATATGAAGGGGAACTTTTCTTAAAAGAAAAAGCCAATCACATCTTACTTGAATCTAAGTATCGTGAATACAACTGGAACTTGGATGGTGAAGATGGTGGGCGCCATGAAAAAATTGAAGTCAAAGTCCTTAAAAAGAAACTCAAAGTGCTTGTGCCATGAGTGATGTCTTAATCTTTGCGCATCGCGGTGTGTATGATAATCGTACAGTATTTGAAAATACATTGTCCAGTTTTAAAAAGGCCATCAAAAGAGGCTTGGCTATTGAACTTGATATCAGAATGACAAAAGATGAAGTCATTGTGGTGCATCATGATGAAAACTTAAAACGTATTTTTAAAAGTGAAAAAAGAATATTAAAGTCAAAATGGGATGACATCAAAAGCATTCAAAGAGATGGCATCCATATTCCAACATTAAAATCTGTTCTAGATCTTGTGAATGGGAAGGTACCCATACTTATAGAACTTAAGGTGGACATAAATTCAAAGAAAATGACAAAGAAACTCATATCTTTACTTGAAAACTATGAAGGTGATGTATGGATACAATCTTTTTCACCCTTTGTTTTAAGACGTTTTAAAAAGCGCATGCCAAAAATAAGACGTGGACAACTCTTAATGCCATACAAACGTTATCCTTCGAAAACATTTGGACGGATCATGCAAAGTATGATCACACATCCTATCTCAAAACCAAACTTCTATAGTTTTGATAAAAACGTAGGGAAGTCACAGTTTTATCGCTTTTATTTAAATCGCTTTGCGAAAAGTTATGGCGTTTGGACACTGAATGAAAATTCAAACGCAATGATGCAAGATTACGACTTTAAAATTATGAAAATAACGCTTTAGGAAAACTAGAATCAGTTTTCCTTTTTTAATGAAATGTGCTAAAGTTATAAAAAAAGAAGAGGTATAAAATATGAGATCAATTGTTACGGTAGTTGGGTTGGATCAAGTTGGTATTATTGCAGGTGTATGTAACTTACTTGCGAAGCATAATATCAATGTTTTAGATATCAACCAAAGTATTATGAATGAATTTTTTAATATGATTATGATTGTTGATATTGAAGATGCAAATTTAGATTTTGAAGCCATCTCAGAAGCGTTAAATGAACTTGGAGATACATTGAATGTGAAGATTCAAATTCAACACGAAAGTATCTTTCAAAATATGCACAGAATTTAGGTGACAATATGATAAACACATTAGAAATTCTCGAAACAAATCGTATGATCCAAGAGGAGAAACTGGATGTTAGAACCATTACCATGGGCATCAGTCTTCTTGATTGTGCAGATCCAGACGTAGATGTCTTTAATGAAAACATCTACAACAAAATTACCACCAAAGCTAAAGATTTGGTGAAAGTAGGCGAACAATTAGAAAAAGAACTTGGGATTCCCATTGTGAATAAAAGAATCTCAGTGACACCCATTGCGATTGCGGCTGCGGGATGTAAAACAGATTCCTATGTCAGTATCGCAAAAACCTTAGATCGCGCCGCAGAAGATGTCGGTGTTGATTTTATTGGTGGTTTCAGTGCACTGGTTCAAAAAGGTTGTACACCTTCAGATAAACTTTTAATTGATAGTCTACCTGAAGCTTTAAAAGTCACAAACAAAGTATGTGCCAGTGTGAATGTTGGTTCTACAAAAAATGGGATGAACATGGATGTCATTAAAGACATGGGAGAAACTATTTTAGCTTGTGCTAAAGAAACAAAAGACAATGACAGTATTGGATGTGCCAAACTTGTCGTATTTTGTAACTCAGTAGAAGACAATCCATTTATGGCCGGTGCGTATCATGGCGTAGGAGAAGCAGATACCGTCATTAACGTGGGTATCAGTGGACCTGGTGTTGTAAGAAGTGCACTGAAAAGCGTTCGTACCAGTGACTTTGAAACACTATGTGAAACCATTAAAAAGACAGCCTTTAAAATTACACGTGTGGGACAACTGGTCGCACAAGAAGCTTCTAAACGTTTAGACGTACCATTTGGTATTATTGATCTTTCTTTAGCCCCAACCCCAGCTGTGGGTGATAGTATTGCGGATATCTTTAGAGAAATGGGTTTAGAAGAAGCAGGTGCCCCAGGTACTACGGCAGCTCTCGCATTACTCAATGACAACGTGAAAAAAGGTGGTGTCATGGCATCATCATACGTAGGTGGATTAAGCGGTGCCTTTATTCCAGTGAGTGAAGATCAAGGCATGATTGAAGCCGTACAACGTGGTGCTTTAACTTTAGAAAAATTAGAAGCCATGACATGTGTTTGTTCTGTGGGACTTGATATGATTGCGATTCCTGGAGATACAAAAGCAAGCACAATTTCTGGTATTATTGCGGATGAGTCCGCCATTGGAATGATCAACCAGAAAACAACAGCTGTAAGGATCATTCCCGTATATGGAAAAGAGGTCGGAGAGATTGTTGAATTTGGTGGTTTACTGGGTTATGCCCCCATTATGCCGGTCAATGGTTTTTCAAATGAAAGATTTATTAACCGCGGTGGACGCATTCCAGCACCCATTCACAGTTTCAAAAATTAATGGAATTACGTAAAGATGGATTTGCTCAAACCTTAGGCTTTGAGATACAAACACAAACAGATGATGAAGTCATTTTAACCTTAGATTTAAAACCACAACACTTAAACATTCATGGCTATGTCCATGGTGGTGTTTATTTTAGCTTGAGTGATATTGCCAGTGGTTTAATGTGTCTTAATGTGGGTGGCAATTGGGTTACTTTAGACAGTAACATCAATTATTTAAAATCAACACAAAGTGGACGTATTGAATTTCACGCAAAAAGACTCTCACTCACAAGAAAACTTGCGGTGATTGAAGTATCATCCTACCAAGATGAAACACGCCTCACACATGGTACCTTTACCATGTATCGTATTGGCGAGTAGAAAGGGATATATGTCAAAAATCAATATTTATTTAGCACGTCATGGTGAAACACTTTTTAATAAAAAGAACTACATTCAAGGACACTCTGATGCCCCTTTAACACACGAAGGCACCTTAGGAGCTGTGAACCTTGGACATGCTGTGTCACATATCCCTTTTGATTTGGCCATTTCAAGTCATTTGAATCGTGCCATCACGACAAAAGATCTTATCTTAGAAATGAATCGTGACCAAAGTATTCCCAGTGAAATTGATCCCATGTTTGCAGAACTTGATTTTGGTGAATATGAGGGTGATAGTGGGCATTTATTTTGGGAGAAGATGGGCGAGAAACTGAATCTTGATTTTGTTGAAATTGGAAAAAGAAGTCTCTTTGAAAAATACAGCTACCTCAATCATCCCATAGATAACCCCACCGCAGAACCTGCAGATGCTTTTAAAAAGCGTATTACTAAAGCCATGGATGATCTTGTGAAAAGAGCACAAGATGAAAATCTTAAACATATCTTGGTAGTAAGTCATGGGATTGTGGTGAATGGTTTGGTAGAGATTTATGATCCAAATCATGAATTTGAAGATTTTATACTCAATGCGTCAGTCACCAAAGTTGTATATGAAAAGGGTGCTTATCATATTGAATATATTGGAAAACGAGAAAACCTATAATTAATGCCTAGATACGAGGATAGATAAATTATTTTGTCATCTATGATATGAAGAGAATTATGAAAAATATGAAAAATGTGGACGCTCATTAAAAACTTATTGACATTACAACTGTCGAAAAAGTATAACTATAAAAGAGAGATAAATACATAAATTAAAGTAAAAGGGGAGATAAACAATTTACTTAGATAATTAATAATGCCATGTCGCTATTCATACTATTAATAGATAATAAAGAGCTCAACTGATTTATACATTTTTCTATAAAATGACATAATATAGTTATGGAAAAAACAGTTAAAAAAATTATTTATTTGGGGTGTTATCCTTATTCTTAGTATTTAACAAAATGACAGTGAATGCTTCTGAACCAGAAATCACTGATGCAAATAAACTTGCTAAAGCCGTTTGCCCTTACTCTACAGAATCCTAATCAACACAAGATGTATCTACAACTTCTTTGATGACTTATATTTATGCACCATCTTCCAAAAATTCGAATCCTGGAATTAATAAATCAGGGGAATTTGATCATAGAGGCGGTTCTTTGGCACAATCTAAAACTATTTCATTCTCACGAACATATAGTTTTACAGGATCAATTTCGTCGTCTGCAGAAACCGGAGTCATTATTTCTAAGGTTGGTGTTTCTTTTGAGGCATCATTGGGGATTTCTAAAACAGTGCCAACATCGTCTACTTTTAATGTAGCACCACGAAAATATGGATATTACCAAGTTGGATCTAAAAGAATGGTGACTTCTGGAAAAATGACACCATATAATTTAACAAATTGTACAACAGGTACACCATATAATGTAAGTGTATCTTATACTACTGGTGTTTATGACAAATATTGGGAAAAGTAGGAAACATGAATTATAACAATAAAATCGTTTATATATTGTTGTTTTTGTTTATTCTTAGTGGATGTACACAAACGAATATAAATAAGAACGACAAAAATTTTAACTCAGATGATTTAACCTTAAAAGAACTAAAAGAAATTTATGGTCCAGCATCGGAGTATAATGTTAATACCACTACAGTTGAATTAACTGAAGTCATACTTAATAGTAAAGAAGTATTTTTTACTTTAATTTTAACAGTAACCGAAACGTAGCAGAGCTTTTTAGACTTGAGTTCTATGAAAAAAAATATAATGTAGAACTCAATGTCGCCGATGAAAATCATCATATAATATTTGAATCAGAGAGATTTGACGCGAATATTGGTGATGGAAACGATCCTTTTCAGTATGCTTCACGCGATGAGGAATTAATGAGTATATTTAAAACAGAAGCAATTATATATATCACTTTAAATTTCTACAATTCTGAGGATGAGCTTTTCATACAGTACAATTTTGTTGGTAGTGCTCATAACTTTGTTAATTAGATTCTATGAAGGTTTATAGGATTAAGTATTAAAATTGAATAAGTTACTATGGGTTTTAAGTGGCCATAGTAATTAAGCAGGAGACTGGAAGTTTATCGCTTTTGGTCTTTTTCTTTTCGATAAAGTTTAATACCTCAATAGACCAAGTGGTCTATTTTTTTTGTGTGTATGTCTTGCAATGAAATCAAACATATTATATGATATACCTACTTTGCAAATGATTTGCAAATAGGAGGATTATGAAAAAACTTACTATCATAACAATTGTTCTGTTAATTTTAACAGGATGTCAAACTCAAAAAGAAGAAGATACCTTAAATATTTCTGTCAGTTTTTATCCACTATCTTACTTTACACAAGAAATCGTCGGAAAACATGGAACCGTTTTTAATGTGCTTGATAAGGGAAGTGATGCGCATGATTATGAGCCTTCCATTCAAGATCGCATTCAAATAGAAGAATCAGACATATTCATTCATAATGGTTTTCATTTAGAGCACTGGGTTGATAAAACTTTAGACTCGATAAAAAATGATAACCTTGTGGTTGTAGAAACATCTTTCGGAATTGACCCCATTTTAAGAGGACAACATCCTGACCCACATATTTGGCTCGATCCATTTTTAGCTGAAACACAAATTGATAATATTTATGAAGCCATTATCTATAAAGATCCAGAGCATCTGGAATATTATGAGAAACGTTATTTAGACTTAAAGACAAAAATGCATGACTTACAGGCTTCTTTTAATGAATCACTGATAGACGCAAAAGGGAAATCCATTGTTTTAGAACATGAGATCTTTTCTTATATCTCAAGTCGCTATGGTTTTAAACAAGTCAGTATTTCAGGTATCTTACCTGAAGGAGAACCTTCAATTCAACAACTCAGTCAAGTGGTTGAATATATCAACGAACATGAGATTAAGCATATGTTGCTTTCGAAATATGATGCAACAAAAGTCATCGATACAATTTCAAAAGAAGCAGATGTAAACGTATTACTTATTGATTCTATGGAAATTGGAAATGGTGATTTTGATTATTTTAAAATTATGAAAGCCAACCTAGAATCGATAAAGGAGGCACTACAAGATGAATGATGTTTTAACTATTAAAGATCTTCATTTTGCGTATGAGAAAAAAGAAATCCTTTGTTCGGTGGATTTAAATATTAAGAAAAAAGACTTCTTTGTTTTAACTGGCGATAATGGATCTGGTAAATCAACACTTTTAAAATGTATTTTGGGGTTTTTAGAACCTCAAATTGGTGATGTTAAACTCAATACAGATAAGATTGGTTATATTCCTCAAACAGGTCTTACTTCTTTAAAAGACTTTCCAGCCAGTGTCTATGAAGTGGTTGCGATGCGTCTTGAAAAAACAAACTTCTTTAACATCAATTCAAAGCCAATCCAAAAGGCTGTTAAAAGTGCTTTAGAAAAAGTTGGCATTGAAGATTTAAGAAAGAAAAGAATTTCTGATTTAAGTGGGGGACAGCTTCAAAGAGTTTTAATCGCAAGAGAACTCGTTTCAAAGATTGATTTTCTTATTTTAGATGAGCCGACCACAGGACTTGATCAAAAAAGCATTCAAAGTTTACTCACACTTTTAAAATCAATCAATGAAGAAGGGATGACCATTGGGATGGTCAGTCACTACATTGATGATGTCAAAGACAGTGCAAGCCATATCTATCGACTCAAAGATACACATTTAGTTGAGGTGAATTATGAATCTATTTAAATATGATTTTATGGTTTTAGCCTTTTTAGTGGGGACCCTGGTTGCCTTAGTGGTACCATTTATTGGCTCCATCATGGTCTTTAAAAGAATGTCCATGATTGGTGAGGCACTTTCACACATCTCACTGGCAGGGGTCATTATGGGTTTAATCTTAAATATTGATCCAATTATTGGGGCCATTGTGATGACTTTATTTGCGACCTTATCGATGGAGTTTATCAGAAAAAGACTTCGCGGCTATGATGAACTGGCACTCACAATTATTACTTCTGTGGGTATTGGTTTATCAGGTATCTTACTGGGATTTTCAAATACCGGCGCAAACTTTGATTCCTTTCTCTTTGGAAGTATCTTAACCATTTCAAAACAAGAAGCGTTGATTGCATTTGTGTTTGGGATTTTAGTAATCTTTATTTCAATCTTATTTTATCGTCAATTCTTTATGATGAGTTTTGATGAAGACAGCGCAAAGCTTTCAGGTATTAATGTTCAAAGATATAATTTAATCTTTACCATTTTAACAGCCATTACGGTATCGATTACTTCTAGAATTGTGGGTGCTTTAATTGTTTCTTCACTCATGATTATTCCTGTTGCATCTGCTTTACAGATTTGTAAGAGTTATAAAAGAACCCTTTTAATCTCACTGGTATTTTCTGTCTTATCAGTTTGGATGGGACTTGTTGCATCATACTTAATTCCTTTTGGCATCAAACCCGGGGGTTCCATCGTCTTGAGTTCTGCATTAATTTTAATGGTTGTACTTTTTGTGAAGTCAATTAACCATAAGATAAAGCACTAAATATTGCTTAAGATGCGAATATTTTGTATAATGAACAAGAACAATCGTTGAAGAGACATAGTATTTAAGGCTTGTTAGTATAGAGAATGGATGGTTGGTGCAAATCCATCTAACAACTTAAGGAATTCACCTCTGAGAGAAGCTAATCACTTCCGTGTGGCAACGTTATATGCCCAAAGAGTATTTTGTGTATGCAAAATAAAACAGGATGGTACCGCGCTTGTCGTTCCTGGCAGGCGTTTTTTTTATGGAGAAGGAGATAAAACATGGAATTAAAAGAAATACTTGAATTGGCACTTTCTGAAATTAAAGAAAGTAATGATTTAAAGACCCTTGAAGATATGCGAATTAAGTATATGAGTCGAAAAGGGCTTTTAACGGACGCAATGAAAGAAATGAAAAATTTAACCAATGAGGAAAAACCTGTATTTGGAAAGATGTTAAACGAAGTCAAATCTAAGATTGAAGCAATTTTAGAAGACAAAAAAGAAGAGCTTGATGCATTAAAACTTCAAATTGACATGAAAAAAGAAGCGATTGACGTTTCTTTACCAGGCAATGAATTTGAAATTGGTGCACAAAACCCTTTAATTATGGTTCAAAGAGAAATTGAAGAAACCTTTAGAGAAATGGGTTATGAAATTATAGAAGGAGATGAAGTAGAACTTGATCTCTATAACTTTGAGCGTGCCAACATTCCTCAAGATCACCCAGCACGAGAAATGCAAGACACATTCTATATTGACGAGCACACATTACTCAGAACCCACACTTCAGCGATTCAAACAAGAACATTAGAAGAACACGCACCCAAAGTGCCTGTTAAAGTAGTTTGTCCTGGAAAAGTGTATCGTCGTGATGATGATGATGCAACACACTCTCACCAATTCTTCCAAATGGAAGGACTTGTGGTTGGACATGGCATTACTTTAAGTGATTTAAAAGGAACCTTGGCACTCTTTGCGCAAAAGATGTTTGGAAAATCAAGAACAGTACGCTTTAGACCTTCATACTTCCAGTTTACAGAACCCAGTGTAGAAGTAGATGTTTCCTGTCCATTTTGTGATGGTAAGGGATGTTCAATTTGTAAGCAAACAGGTTGGATTGAAATTTTAGGCGCTGGTATGGTTCACCCATATGTTTTTGAAAGTGCTGGATATGAAGATAAAACGCTCACAGGCTTTGCATTTGGTATCGGGGTTGAACGTATCGCCATGCTCAAGTATGGCATTGAAGATATTCGTTCATTCTATATCAATGACAAGCGATTCATTGAACAATTTAAGCGTTTTGAATAGTGGGAGGATTATATGTTAATCAGTAGAAAATTATTAAATAGATATGTTGATATCAAAGATATTGATACAGACACTTTAACAACAGCGCTCACAGACGCAGGGCTTGAAGTAGAAGGTGTCAGTCATTTAGCTTACGGCACAGATTTAGTAGTGGGTCATGTTTTGGAGTGTGAAAAACACCCTGACAGTGATAACTTATCCGTCTGTAAGGTAGATATTGGAAAAAGTGTTGAACAAATTGTTTGTGGTGCCGCAAATGTCGCCAAAGACCAAAAAGTTGTCGTCGCACAAGTGGGATCTGTTTTACCTGATCTCACCATTAAACCTACGAAGATTCGTGGTGTTGAATCAAACGGGATGATATGTTCATTAAATGAACTGGGTGTCGCAGAAAAATACATGAGTGAAGAAGATAAAGAGGGCATCGTTGTTTTAAAACAAGGAAATCCAGGTGATGATGCATTATCAGCTTTAGGCTTTGATGATGAAATCATTGATGTATCGCAAACTCCAAATAGATCAGATTTCCTCGCCATGCATGCGGTCGCACATGAAGTTAGCGCCATCTTTGAAAGAAAACTACAAATTGAAGATTTTGAAGGTGCATCCAACGTTGGATCAAAAACAAAATTAACTGTAAATTCAGATACAGATAAAGTAAAACAATTCTTAGGAAAAGTTATTGGAAAAGTAACGATTAAAGAATCACCACAGTGGATTAAACAAGCCTTAATTGGATCAGGTATTAATTCAATTAATAATGTCGTTGATATTTCAAACCTTGTGATGCTTGAAACAGGACAACCGTTACATTTCTATGATATTGATTTCTTAGAAAAACAAACACTCAGTGTTCGTGATGACTTAGAAACAACGGTTGTTGCTTTAGATGATAAAGAATATGAAATTCAAAAAGGCGATATGCTGATTATGAATGAAGATCTACCTGTTGGGATTGCCGGGATTATGGGTCTTGGTAACTCCATGATTCACGATGAAACAAGAGGTCTTATTATTGAGGTTGCAAGTTTTGATATGGTACGCGTTAGAAAAACAGCATCTAGACTTGGCTTAAGTACTGAAAGTTCTCAAAGGTTCTCCAAACCGATGGATGATTTGGCACCCATCAAAGCGATGGATCGTGCCGTTGATCTTTTAGTGCGTTATGCTGATGCAGAACTGATTGAAGAAACTGCAAGTTATGGCGAGGTATCGTATACACCTGTAGAAGTCAGCATTGAATTTGAAAAGATTAATGCTTACTTAGGGACAAGTTTAACACTTGAAACTGTAATGGATGTTTTTGAAAGACTTTATTTTGAACCAAAATTAGATGGAAATATGATTACATGTCACATTCCATCATATAGAAAAGACATCAGTATTGATGTTGATTTAATTGAAGAAGTCATTCGTATGGTAGGATACGATATCTTAGAAGATACCCTACCAAAACTTGATTTAACCATGGGTGCACTTGATGATAGACAAAAAGTGATTGCACAAATCGAAGAAATCATGCTTGGTTTTGGTGCATATCAAACACTTTCATACACACTTGTGTCAAAAGCACATACTGAAGGTGCAGAAGGTTTACCAAACCCCATTCGCTTACTCAGCCCCATGAGTGATAAGCGTGAATTCTTAAGAACACAGCTCACACCATCACTCCTAGAAGTCGCAAGCTATAATGCCGCAAGACGTGTTTCAAATGGCTTATACTTTGAAATATCAAAAATATATACACAAGACATTACAACTGAGAAAATGATTATCTTAGGAATGGGTCAACATCCAAAACAAAACTGGCTCAAAGAAAGCATGGACTTAGACTTTTATGCAGTTAAAGGCATGTTTGTGCGCTTAATGGATGCTCTAGGCTTTAATGAAAGACGTATTGACTTTGTGGCAGATAATTTTGATAAAGATGCATTCCATCCATACAAAACAGCCAGCATTACTTTAGATCGTAAACGTATTGGCGTACTGGGACATATTCATCCAAATGTAGCCAAAGATTATGATTTAAAAGATGCTGTCATATTAGAAGTTGATATCATGGATATCTTAACCAAGAAAAAAGCAGCCGTTAAAGCTGAAACTATTTCTCCATATCCAAGTGTAGAACGTGACCTGTCTATCTTGGTAGATAAGAGCGTGGATGCAAAAACACTCATGCAAACGATTGAAAAAGCAGGATCACGCCTCTTAAAATCACAAAATGTCTTTGATGTGTTTACATCAGACAAACTTGAGTCTTCAAAATCAATCGCCATTAAATTAGAATTTGCGAGTGACCATACTTTAAAAGAAAATGAAATTCAAGAAGTGATGGAAAAGATCACAGAAGCACTCACACAAAAACATCATGCAACCATTCGATAAAATAGTGTATAATAAATAAAATAAAGGGGTGAACACATGGGACGCGCATTTGAAGTTAGAAAAGCAGCCATTTTAAAAACAGCGGCCGCAAAAGCAAAAGTGTATTCAAAATACGGTAAAGAAATTTATATGGAAGCCAAAAATGGTGAACCAGATCCAGAAATGAATCCCAGCTTAAAAAGAATTATTGAAAGAGCAAGACAAGATCAAGTACCCAAAGATGTCATTGATCGTGCCATCGAAAAAGCAAAAGGTGGTACCGGTGAAGATTACCACGCGGTACGTTATGAAGGTTTTGGTCCAGCTGGATCAACCTTTATCGTTGAATGTTTAACAGACAATGATAATCGCTCTATCAGTGAAGTACGAAATGCTTTCACAAAATCAAACAGTAAACTGGGCGTCAGTGGTTCTGTGATGCATGGCTATGACCACGTCGGTGTTTTAGGGTTTGATTTTGAAGATGAAGAAAAAGTTTTTGAAATTCTTCTAGAAAATGATATTGATTTACAAGAAATTGAAGTTGAAGAGGGAAGTATGAGTATCATTGTCTCACCAACAGATTTATACAAAGCCAAAGATGCTTTAGATGAAGTGTTGGGTGAGATTACTTTTGAAGTCCTTGAACTGACATATATACCACATGATTCAGTCACATTAGAAACTGACGATGACAAAAAGATGTTTGAGAAACTCACATCGATGTTAGAAGAATGTGAAGATGTGCAAGATGTTTATCACAACATCACGCTTTAATTAAAAGGAGGCAAAAGTATGTACGATTTATTAAAAGAGTTCCACAGTAAATATCCTGATGAAAAAATGTTTGAAAACACCACAAGAGAATTCGTAGATTCCATTCATGAATACTTGGATGAAGAAACATTGAATATGGTATTACACTCAGAGCGTATCATTACCTTTAGAGTACCATGGGTCGATGACAAGGGTAAAACACAAGTCAACTATGGTTATCGCGTCCAGCACTCCAGTGCTTTAGGACCTTATAAAGGCGGAATCCGTTTTGATGCAAGTGTGACACTGGATGTCATGAAGTTTCTTGCGTTTGAACAAACCTTTAAAAATGCTTTAACCGGTTTACCACTGGGTGGCGCTAAGGGTGGTGCTGATTTTAATCCTGTTGGAAAATCAGATCGCGAAATCATGTCATTTTGTCAAAACTTCATGAGTGAACTATATCGTCATATTGGCGCAACCGTTGATGTTCCTGCTGGTGATATTGGTGTTGGACATCGTGAAATTGGTTATATGTATGGTCAATATAAGAAACTCAGCATGTCTTATGAAGGCGTCTTTACAGGAAAACCCATCGTTTTAGGTGGGGCCAAAGGGCGCTCTGAAGCTACCGGTTATGGTGTTGTCTATATTACACAAGAACTTTTACATGATCTTGGTGATACTTTAGAGGGCAAATCAGTCATCGTCACAGGTTCTGGTAAAGTGGGTGCCTATGCTGCGAAAAAAGCCTATGATTTGGGTGCCAAAGTTGTGGCTATGAATGATATTTCAGGGACCATCGTTGATGAAAATGGTTTAGATGTTGATGCCATTTTGGTAGAAAAAATGGACAACATGGGTCTTTTAGAAAACTATGCCAAAGAAAGTGGACTTGAAATTCATGATCCATCACACATCTGGAATGTAAAATGTGATATTGCAATACCTTGTGCAACTCAAAATGAACTCAGCGGTGAAAACCTACAAAAACTTATTAATAATGGCACAAAATACCTCGTCGAAGGTGCCAATAAGCCATTAGACCACGATGCTGTGGTGTTAGTGCAAGATTCAGATCTATACTATATTCCAGGTAAAGCTGCCAATGCAGGTGGTGTTGCAACGTCTGGTATTGAAATGATGCAAAATTCACAAATGGATGTTTATTCATTTGAAGCAGTTGATGCAAGACTTCATCAAATCATGAAAGGCATTTATAAGCTCATAAAAGACACAGCTGCATCGGTTGATAAACCTTATAATTTTGTGGTGGGTGCGAACTTAGCGGGCTATAAGCGCGTTAAAGAGGCGATTAAATTTCAAGGTGCTGTATAATTAAGCAAATAAAAAACGAACTCGTGAGTTCGTTTTTTTTGTTTGCCTTAAGTTTTTTGTATTTTATTTAATAAACGCGTATTTGAAGCTTTAGTTGTTTCTAAAATGATGAATCCTGTTAAAAGTGGTAAGGCCATCAAGACAACCAAAATATTCAATAAGGCTGGTGTGAAAAAGAATGCCGCAACAATAAGTAATGGTAAAAATAAGGCAGGTAACATCACCAATACTTGAACAAAATTACCTTTAACGGCTTGTTGTTCTGTTTCCCAGTTTAAGGATGGAAACAAGACGTCCACTAAAATCGAAACATAAGTAATCAAGATAAGACCAATGATGGTACTTACGAAAAACAAGATAAATATCAGGACACCAGGTCTTAAGACAAGAATACCTAAAATCATGATTACCGTGATGTAGATTGATGATATAGATAGTGACAAGCGTGCTTTAGCATGTGTGATGTCAGAGAGTCTTATTGGGAAGGTTAAGTAGTTTCTCAGTGCCAAACCTTCACGTGAGATGGCAGTAGAATTAGACGCTTCAAGTGCTGCGATCACAACACCCAAGGCCAAACCTGCAAGAAGTGGCGCTTGGATTTGATCAAGACCACTTAGCGTTTCAAAGTAAGTATGAAAGAGTTCGGATAACCCTTTTACCATTTCCATAAATCCTTGGATCCCGTTTTTCTGTGTGAAGATTGGAATAAGACCCAATATCGGTAAAACCAGAAACATACTGAAGTAATTCATTAAAAATGCTGGTGTTCTCAGGATATTTTTAAAGTCTTTTACCATAAAACTTTTTGTGAAGGAAGAGACTTTCGTTTCATGATCCATTTCAGTGAGTCTTAATTTACGTTTTTTAGATACGTGTTCATCAATCCCAATGACACTTTCAAAGTACATTGTTTTTACAACGAGAATAGAAACAGCACTGATGACAATTGAAATGAATGCCGCTAGGAATAATTGAATAAAATTATTGTCAATGGCGCCCAGTGTCAGCATCTTAGAAGTAGGGAAGAATAAACTGATTTCTCTAAAGAGTGAATCATCCATATTTAAGATGGCGGTAGTAATGGCTTCGATCATATCTGCATCTGTATCAACACCACTCATGGACATCACAAGGATCATGGTAGGGATAAATACAAGTCCCATACTGACATAGATAAATAAGTTCTTATTCTTTAAAAATGGCACAAAGCGCATTAACACGGCCACGATGATCATTGCGATTGCTAAAGGAATGAGCGGTAAAATTAAAAGTGAAAGTAGTGATGTCAGAATAAATAAAACACCAGGACTTACAAATATAAAATAATTAATATAAATTGGTAAGAAAATAAATGCAGTTGTCACAAATGTTGATACATAAGCAGTGATAAATTTTGAAGTAATGATTTCAAGTGACGTGAAGGGAAGTGGGAGATAATTGTTAATATCTTTTGAAAAATAAAAGATACCAGGAATTGATAAAAACGCAAAGTAAAGAATCATGACAGGTGCTATTGCATAAAGTAGACTGATTAAAGTACTGGGTTGTCCTAACTTCACAAATTGTTTGACTAAAAGTTGTGTTGGTACGAAAATAATTCCAAATAAGTAAGCTAAAAGTAAGATTGCTCCGACAAGCGCAAAAGCTTTCTTTTTCTTAGAGTCTGTTTTTTTAATACGCATCCCATCCAGTGAACTCATGCTTTGAATACTGGACTTCAACATGACCTTGACTAAAGAGAATAAACGTTTCATGCTTTTGTGACCTCAAGGAAGATCTCTTCTAAGGAGGATTCTGGATATTTCTCTTTCAGTGCTTGAAGTGTACCGGTATAAAGAATATGACCATGATTAATAATAATGATTTGATCACAAAGCTTTTCAGCCACTTCTAAGACGTGTGTAGAGAAAAGCACTACTTTACCTTCTTCTGCACGGTTTTTCATCAGTTGCTTTAAAACAAATGAAGCATGCGGGTCAAGTCCTGTTAAGGGTTCATCAAGAATTAAGATATTGGGTTCATGAATTAAAGTCCCAATGACCATGATTTTTTGTCGCATCCCATGTGAATAAGAGGCGATTTTATCACCCAGACTATCTTCTATAGAAAGTTCTTTTGAATAGTGTTCAATACGCTGGTTTCTTGTCTCTTTATCAATGCCATAAACATCCGCAATAAAGTTTAAATATTCAATCCCTTTAAGTGTTAAAAAAGCATTAGGATCATCTGAAACAAATCCAAATTCACGTTTCGCATTGATATCATCACTTAATGTGTCATGACCATTAATACTAATGGTGCCACTGTCTTGTTTAAGGATGCCGGTAATCATATTGAGTGTGGTTGTTTTTCCGGCCCCATTGGGCCCAATAAAACCCACAATGGTACCAGGTTTTATATGCATAGAAATGTTGTCTACCGCCACAAATGTGTCGTTATAAGTTTTTGTTAGGTTATCTATTTTTATCATAATTTTCTCCTAGTCTGTCTTTAGTTTACGCTTCGATAAAATCAATGACAATTGTTTGAAAAAGGTGCCGTTTTAGCACCTTACATCCAAGTTATTTTGTTTTCGTTACCATCACGAATACGTTTGATATTGTCTTTATGTCGATAGATTACAATCAATGTGATGATTGTGAATGTACCACTGATGCTTAAATCAACTTTTGAGATGTATAGAATGGCCGTTGCCAAACATAACATCAACATAGCGGATAAAGAAACCATTTTGGTAAAATATAAAACCACAAAGAACAGTGCAACAGGAAGTAAAAAGTGTAATAAGAAATTTCCTGTAATCATCAAAGATATGGCGAGTAAAAAACCAGCTGCGGTTGAAACAGCTTTACCACCTTTGAAGTTTGCGAAGATTGGATAACAATGACCAATGGTCGCAAAGAATCCCGCAAAGATAATGGCATTTGGCGCAAAGAGCTGTACAATCAGCATTGCGATTGAAGCTTTTAACACATCAAGAATCGCAACGGCAATCCCTGCTTTCGCACCCAAAGTTCTACCTGCATTGGTTCCACCTAAATTACCAGAACCATGTTCACGAATATCTACTTTATAAAATAACTTTCCAACGACTAAGGCAAATGGTACAGAACCAATTAAATACCCTATTATTGAAGCGATTAATATATTCATAAGTTCACCTCAACATTATTTTATCATTATTTCCAATACAATAACATCTTTTAAATTATTTTTGTTATAATAGTACAGTGAGAGGGGTAATACATTGAAAGAAACGAATTATTCTGCTTCGAGTATTGAAATCTTAGAAGGTTTAGAAGCAGTTAGAAAAAGACCTGGTATGTATATTGGGTCAACCGATCAAAGGGGACTTCATCATCTTGTGTGGGAAATCATGGATAATGCGATTGATGAAGCTCTCAACGGTTATGGAGAAACAATTCAACTTGTAATTGAAGATGATTTAACAGTATCCATTCGCGACTATGGTCGTGGAATGCCTGTTGAAAAACATGCCAGTGGCGTGTCAGCTTTACAAGTTATTTTTACGGTGCTTCATGCTGGGGGTAAGTTCTCTTCAGAAGCTGGATATAAAACAAGTGGGGGACTTCACGGTGTGGGGGCATCTGTTGTGAATGCTTTAAGTGAAAGCCTCGAAGTGAATGTTTTTAAAAATGATAAAACATATGCTATGGAATTTAAAAATGGCGGCAAAGATATCTCAAAACTAAATGTCATCAATCAAAGAAATAAACAAGGATCTTATGTGCGTTTTAAAGCAGACGCACAAATTTTTAAAGGATCCAAACTAAGCTTTGATACGATTTGTGAGAGAGTTCAAGAATCTGCCTTTTTACTTCAAGGGATTGAATTCATTGTCACAGATAATCGTATTGATGAAACCAAGACATTTAAATATGATGATGGCCTCACAGCCTTTATGAATTATATTCATGAAGACACAGAAGTTTTAAATGAAACAATTTTATTATCTGGTTCTATGGAAGGCATTGAAGTAAACTTAGCTTTTCAATATGACACAGGATATAGTGAAAATGTGTATTCATATGTTAACTTGGTGCGTACATCTGATGGTGGATCACATGTTGTGGGGTATCGATCAGGTTTCACAAAAGTGATTAATGATTATGCGAGAAAACAAAATGTCTTAAAAGAAAAAGATAAAAACTTTGAAGGGGCAGACATTCGAGAAGGGCTCTCTGCCATTGTCTCTGTCTCAATTCCAGAAAACTTACTTCAATTTGAAGGACAAACAAAAGGAAGACTGGGAACACCACTCGCAAAAAATGTTGTAGAAAATATCATCTTGGATCAACTACCCCGCTATCTAGATCTTCATCATGAATCTTCTATGGCTATTTTAGCGAAAATTCAAAAATCAGCCCAAGCCCGTCATGCTGCACGTAAAGCCCGTGATAAAGCACGACAAGGTAAGACAAATCGTATTGAACGCATTTTATCTGGTAAACTTGCGAATGCCCAAACTAAAAACAAAGCTAAAAACGAGCTCTTTTTAGTGGAAGGAGACTCAGCTGGTGGGAGTGCCAAACAAGGGCGTGATTCATCATTTCAAGCCATTTTACCGCTTCGAGGTAAAGTTTTAAACACTGAAAAAGCAAAACTTGAAGACATCTTAAAAAATGAAGAGCTCAATACCATCATCCATACAGTGGGTGCAGGTGTAGGGGCAGATTTTGAAGTGAAAGACTCCAACTATAATAAAGTCATCATCATGACTGACGCTGATACAGATGGGGCCCATATTCAAGTCTTACTTTTAACTTTCTTTTTCAGATACATGAGACCACTTGTAGAAGCAGGGCTTGTTTATCTTGCACAACCTCCACTTTATCGTGTTGAAATTAAAAAAGAAGTCCATTACTTATATACAGAAGACGAACTGGATGCTTTAAGAGAAAAACATGGAAAACTTGAAATCCAACGCTATAAAGGTCTTGGAGAAATGAATGCGGATCAACTGTGGGAGACAACGATGGATCCTAAGAGTCGTACTTTAATTCAAGTTCAAATTGATGATTTTTATAAAGCAGACCGTCGTGTTGTCACACTGATGGGTGATAAGGTAGATATCCGTCGTGATTGGATTGAAGCCAACGTCGCCTTTACTTTAGAGGAGGATACCCATGTCTCATGATGTAATTAAAATGCCACTTGAAGATATCGTGGGTGAACGTTTTGGGCGTTACTCTAAATATATCATTCAGGAAAGGGCACTACCTGATGTACGTGATGGCTTAAAGCCTGTACAAAGACGTATCCTTTATGCGATGCATAAAGAACGCAATAACTTTGATAAACCATATAGAAAATCTGCCAAAACAGTGGGACTTGTGATTGGGAACTATCACCCCCATGGTGACATTTCTGTTTATGAAGCCATGGTACGTCTATCACAATCATGGAAAATGAACATGCCACTGGTTGATATGCAAGGTAATAACGGATCGATTGATGATGATCCCGCTGCAGCCATGCGTTATACAGAAGCAAGACTTTCCAAACTATCACACTCACTTTTAGAAAACATTGATGAAGAGGTGGTTCCTTTTGTCTTAACCTATGATGATATGACTACAGAACCATCCATTCTACCATCACGCTATCCTAACTTACTCATTAATGGGGCAACAGGAATTGCGGCAGGTTATGCGACCAACATTCCACCCTTTAATTTAAATGAAGTACTCAATGCATGTATTCATCGTGTCCTTAATCCAGATTCAACACTGGATGATTTAAAGTCATATATATTAGGACCAGATTTCCCAACAGGAGCCATCATTCAATCACAAGATGGCATTGATAGCATCTTAGAAACAGGACGCGGACGTATTGTGCTTCGCGCAAAACATGAAATTGTTGAATCACGTGGGATGACACAAATTGTCGTAACTGAATTACCCTATGATGTCATTAAATCAAATGTTGTTCGTAAAATTGATGAACTCCGTTTTGAAAAAGCAGTGGATGAACTGAGTGATGTGATGGATGTTCGAGATGAATCAGATCGTAATGGTTTAAGAATTGTGGTTGACTGTAAGAAAAACTCAGATACAACCAGTATCTTTAACTTACTTTTAAAAGAAACAGACTTACAAGTTTACTTCAACGCCAATATGGTATCCATCATCGACCAAAGACCCCAACTTACGGGTGTCTTAAACATCTTGGATGCATATCTTTCATTTAGAGAAGACGTGATTTTAAAACGTTCCATCTATAGAAAAAATCAAAAAGAAAAACGCCTTCATATTTTAGAAGGACTGATTAAAGCGGTCAGTATTTTAGATGAAATAATTGCGCTCATCAGAGCTTCTAAAAATAGAAGTGATTCACGTGATAATTTAATTGAAGCCTTTGAATTTTCATTTGATCAAGCCAGTGCGATTGTTGATTTACAACTTTACCGTTTATCTTCAACTGATATTACTGAACTCAAAAAAGAATTCAGTAAATTAAAAACTGAAATACGTGTACTTAAAAACATCATTGAAGACAAAGACACAAGAAATGCACTCATGGTTGAAGAATTCAACGATATGATTGAAAACTTCCCACTCACAAGACGCTCTTCAATTGAAAAAGAAATCTCAGATTTAGAAATTGATCACTTAAGTCTTATCACAAGTGAAGAAATGATGCTGACCTTATCTCATGAAGGTTATATTAAAAAAGTTAGCATGAGATCATATAACTCCAGTAAACAATCTGAAATCACTTTAAATGAAAAAGACCGTCCAATTTTAATTGGACAAGTCAATACGCTCGACCAAGTGGTTTTTGTGACCAGTAAAGCGCGTTATGGCCATATACTGGTCCATGATCTCGAAGAAGCCAGATGGCGTGATATGGGATCACACTTAAACCAATACGTGAAAATGGATCCAGATGAAAAGATCATTTCAGCCTTTATGGTTCAAGATTTTGATACGTATATGTTTGTGATCACAAACAGTTCAAGTGGTATGATTAAGAAAACGGCCCTTTCATTATTAGAAGTAAAACGTAATAATCGCCTCTATGACTTGATGAATCTTGATAAAGGGGCACACTTAGTGGGGGCACACCTCGCAAAAGATAGTGATGATGTGTTAATCGCAAGTCAAAGTGGCCAACTCATGCGCTTGAAGATTGAAGATATTAATGATCAAGGCCTTCGCGCCAAAGGTGTGATTGCGATGCGACTTCGTGATAAAGATATCGTAACGCATGCTCAGATTTTAAGTGATGAATCAGATATTTACCTCTTATCAGATCGTTATCAATTCAAACGCTTTAAAGCAAGTGATGTTGAAGTCAATAACAGAAATACGATGGGTATTTTGGCAGCACGTAAAGTAAAGAGTAATCCACACCATATTAAATACATTGGTGTTGGTAATATTCAAGATAGTATTACACTGCATCATGAAGATTTGGATATCTTAGAACTTAAAGAAATTCCACTGATGGGCTTTGATGCAAGCTATTCATCCGTTGTGAAGTTTACAGATTTCTCAGTTGTTGAACCTTTAAAATATTCAGAAAAAGTTCATGCCCCTGTTGAAGAGAAGAAACAAACTGTTGAAGCTTTAAAACTTGAAATATAATTGATATAATACAAGTGAAAACTGGTGCGCTTTTTTGCACCAGATTTTGCTTTGATATCAGTAAGGAACGATAAAACAATGAATGAAAAAAAATGTATGGGTTGCGGTGCTGTTTTACAAACAGAGAATCCAAATGGCCCAGGTTATGTAAAAAATCTATCCCAAGACTTATGTCAGTCTTGTTTTAGACTGCGCCATTATAGAGACTTCAAACGTGTCAAACAAGAAGTCGACAGCGCAAAAACGACAGAATTTATAGAAAACTTTAAGGGACACATCTTTTGGGTTGTGGATATCATGCACTTGAATCAATCACTGCATACAGGTTTAATTCGTGCACTCAGTGGCAAAAATGTGGTATTACTGATTAATAAACGTGATTTACTCCCAAATTCAGTTTCAGATAATAAATTGAAACAATCAATCATGCGAATATTAAAAGAATACAATGTGACACTTCAAGATTTAATCTTTGTATCCGCAAAGAAAAGAAAGAGTTTAGAAGGCATTTTACCCTACTTACTGGATGCGCCTGTCGCATTTGTGGGATGTATTAATGCAGGGAAGTCATCACTTTTAAATACACTTTTAAAAGAAGACACACTTTCTGTATCACCTGTCTCAAGTACCACCGCAGGGATTATTAAAATAGAAAATGAACATTATGAGGTGTATGATACGCCAGGTTTTATTCAAGAAAGTAAACTTGTTGATAAGTTCTCAGATGAAAACTTACTCCAACTGGCACCTTCAAAACCCATTAAACCCACAGTCATTCAAATTTATGAAAAACAAGCCATCATGATTGGTAACTTAGGTTATATTGTGGTAGAACCAGTTAAGACGATTAACTTTATCAGCTATTTACCCATCAAAGTCAAACGCGTAAAAGCATCAAGAGCTGATGCAAACTTAGAGCTTGAACATGAATTTATGATTCAAGATGCAAGTTATCGAAAACGTGTATGGCCCACAAAAGAAGAACGACTTGATTTAGAAATCTTTGATATTGGGTTTATCTCAATACAAGGAAAATTAAAAACACTAGAAACACGCATGGATAAAGATGTGGAAATTATTATAAGAAAGGCAATTATTTAATGTTAAGTAACGAACAAAAGAAAAAATTAAGATCACTGGCACACCAAGAAAAGGCCATCGTGATGGTAGGTAAACACGGTTTAACAGAAACTGTGTTAGAAAGTTTTGAGAATGCTTTAATTTCTCATAACCTTGTGAAGGTCAATGTTTTAAAAACATCACCCATTAGCGCCAAAGAAGTCTCTGAGAAACTTTCAGAAGATTTCTCAAGTGAAGTGATCAGCGTTGTAGGACGTGTGATTGTTTTATATCGCTACAGTAAAAAAGGAAGAATTATTGTTTGAGACAAATCATTTTATTTGGTGGAACTTTTGACCCCGTACATGATGGGCATTTAGAAATCGCAAAGAATGCTTTAAAAGAAAGAGAAGCCGACGCAGTTTGGTTTCTTTTGGCAGCACAAAGCCCCTTTAAAGAAGAAAACACATCTTTTAAACAAAGGGAAACCATGTTAAAGATGATGTTAGAAGGGGAAAAAAATTTATTTATTTGTGATATAGAAAACAACTTACCCAAACCTTCTTATTCAATTGATACACTGAAAGCTTTAAAGAAAATACACCCTGATGCAAAGTTCAGTTGGCTCATTGGATCTGATCAAATTAAAGATTTAAACAAATGGAAAGATTTTAAAACATTAAATAAACTTGTTCAATTTATTGTTTACGAAAGAGAAGGATATGAAGAAGCACATCCTTACCCTGTAGTTAAAGGATCTAAGATTAACGTCTCTTCAACTGAAATAAGAGAAGGAAAGTCTTATCTCACAAAACCTGAAATTCTGAACTATATGATGCATGAGAATTTATATCTGAATACTTTATGTAAAAACAGTATGAGTTCCTATCGTTTTGAACATACTTTAAGGGTCACTGATTTGGCTGTTTCGCTTGGATCAGTACATCATCTTGATTTGAAAAAGATACGGTTAATTGGGATGTGTCATGATTTATGTAAAGAATATGATATGGATGAAATGACGAAGATGATGAAAAAACATTATCCAGAACATCTTAATTTACCAAAGGCATTCTACCATGGGTTTATGGCAAGTTTTATTTTAAAGACAAAGTATCATATACAAGACAAAGATGTCTTAGATGCTATTGAAAACCATGTAGGGGGCACGTCTTATAATCCTTATGCGATGATTTTATTTATTGCGGATAAGTGTGAGCCAGGACGTGTATATGATGCGAGTCATCTTATAGAACTGACAAAACAAGATTTAGAAAAAGGCTTTATGGCCGTTAAAAAAGAAAATGAAGCATATTTGAAGGAGCATTTATGAAATTATTAGAAATTATTCAAAGTACAATGGAAAACATGAAAGCACAAGATATCGCTGTGGTGGATTTTAAAAACACCAGCCCCATTTGCGATTATTTTGTGATTTGTGATGCCCAAAGTTTACGCCAAGTAAAAGCGATCGCGGATGCAGTAGAAAAAGCTGTTGTAGATGCAGGCTATGAAATCAAACACCAAGGCAATACACCCGATGCGACATGGGTTGTGGTGGATGCACTGGATGTAGTCGCTCATATTTTTACAACAGATGAAAGATCACACTATGATCTTGATAAATTATACAAGGAGTTTATCCGTGAATAACGTTTATGATTTACTGTTTTCTGATCTGGAAGGCACAAAGCTGTATGATAAGTTTTTAAAGAAACACATACAGGGTCAAAGTGTTCTTGAATTTGCCAGTGGTACTGGTGATCTTTTGAATCTTTTAGATCAAAAATATGATGTTTTAGGGGTTGATATCGATGAAGAAATGCTCAGTAAGGCAATCCTTAAATATCCACACTTAAAATCAAAAATGGTACTGGGTGACTTTATGCATTTTGAAGATACAAAACGCTATGATACCTGTGTTTGTGTTGGAGACTCTTTAAACTATATGACAACTTTTGAAGATATGGACGCATTTGTGAAAACATCGAGTGCTTTGAGCGATCATATTATTGTAGATTTTCATCATCCATACCGACTTGAAGAATTTGATATTCCTTATTATGAAGAAGGTACGGTTGAAGATTTAGATTATGCTTATCAAATAGAAAAAGATGATGATCATCTTGTGCATACGATTAACTTTCTTGATGGACATTTTGAGCAGGTCATTCAGTGGGTCTTTATGCCAGAAACACTGATTGAACGCTTTGAAAACAAAGGTTATCAAGCGTATGTTTTTACAGACTTTGATAATGAAGGCATTTTAAAAGAAGGGGAGAAAATAATGGTTGTTTTCTCAAAGGTGAAACCATGATTTTAATCATTGCGGCCATGCCAGAAGAGTTGGAAGCTTTAAAAGCTTTGGGTACCCATCAAACTTTAGATATATACCAAGACATTAAACTTGTGAAGATGACACTGGGAAATCATGATGTCATGCTTTCTCAAAGTGGTGTGGGGAAGATTAATGCTGCTTACACAACTTCAATTTTAGCCCATCATTTTAAACCTGAATTGATTATAAATATAGGAACAGCAGGTGGCTTAAAAG
>CAYSBB010000001.1:0-14315 GCA_964429205.1 uncultured Erysipelothrix sp. | reverse complement strand
TTAAACATTCCATTTGTGGTCATTCGTTCGATTTCAGATGTACCTTTAAATAAGGGAAATGAAGTTGAATTTGAAACATTTTTAAAGCTTGCGAGTGATAACAGCGCAAAACTCACAAAAGCATTCTTAGAAGCGATTTAAAAGAAAAAGTCAGGTACTATGTTTCATAACATAATATCTGACTTTTGTTTTATTCTTCGATCTCTAAATATGGACCAGTCCATATATCATTGGTATAAAGCCAATCTTTGAGGACTTCCTTTGTGAAAGGTGCATCATCATAATACACTAAGGTATCGATGATTTCGAGTTTATCTTTTTTAACTTCTAAGTATACAAGTGCTGGGGTTGTTTCAATCCCAAGACGGTTTCGAAGTTGGGTTACTGTAAGATCTTTATCTGATGCCACATCAATATTGATGATATCAACAGAAATGTTGTCGGCATCGTTTTCATTGAGTAAAGGTCCAATGAGGTTTGTTTCAATATACTCGTTGTTGTAACTTGTGTTTGTTACATAAAGTAATTGCTTTCCCTGATATTTATCTAAATTTTTAAAGAAATCGTTGTATTCTTTATTCACGTTATATTTTGTGAGCGTTGCAACTGCTTGTGTATCTTTTGGACTAAAATAAAAATACAGATAAACCGGAGAAATGATAAGCAGTATGCTAACTGCTACAATTAAGAAGATTTTTTTATTCATCATTCCACTCCAATCGAACTTATTATACGCTATATTTTTTAAAAACCATATCATTTCATAAAAAATTCATATTTCATATGTGAAGTTATTCATTTGTGTTAAATTCGATTCCCCTTTAAACAAACGATAAGGACTGTATTTTTACTGAGTTTTTCGGTATAATAGATAAGGTTAATAAAGGAGGCGAAATATGTTCCTCAAAAAAATCGAGATGCAAGGATTTAAATCCTTCGCGGATAAAGTCGTCATTAATTTTGACGATCCTGTAACCGGAGTTGTAGGACCCAATGGTTGTGGGAAGAGTAACATCAGTGACGCCATTCGCTGGGTTCTGGGAGAACAATCAGTGAAGCAGATGCGTGGAACCAGTATGACTGATGTTATTTTTAATGGTTCAGAAACAAGAAAACGTGTAAACATTGCCCAGGTCACCCTGGTTTTTAATAATGAAACAAAAGCATTAAACAGTGAATATGAAGAAGTTGAAGTCACACGTAAGTTATATCGTGATACCCGTGAATCAGAGTATATGATCAATAAAGTACCCTGTAGACTCAGAGACATTCATGATTTGGTGTTAGATACAGGACTTGGAAGAGATTCTTTAAGTATTATCTCACAAGGTTCAATCAGCTTTTTTGCAGAAGCAAGACCCCAAGATAGAAGGGTTATTTTTGAAGAGGCAGCGGGTGTTGCCAAATACAAAAGAAGAAAAATTGAATCCATTCGTAAATTAGAGCGTACACAAGAAAACGTTGAACGGATGCAAGATATTGTTGATGAGATTCAAAAACAAGTCAGACCTTTAAAAAGAGCCGCTGAAAAAGCAAAAGTATTCGTTGAGAAAAAAGAAGCACTTGAACAAATTGAAGTCTCAGTTTTGGTTTCAGAAATTCAAGAATACGATACAAAGCTCAAGGCTAACAATCAAAAAATTTATGATCTTGAAAGTGAATCTGCAAACTTCGAAACACGTTTGGGTGTTTTAGAACATGAGTTCGAACAAAAACGTCAAGAAGAATTCAGACTTGATCAACAGATCGTAAAACAACAAGAAGAAATGATGCGCTTGGTGCGTGAAATTGGAACTTTAGAAACAAGAAAGATTGAAATCGATGAAAAACGAAAGTATGCGATTCAAGTCGGAAATGTTGAAGAAAAAGCCAAAGAAATGCATGCGAAAGTCTTAGAAGCCAAAGCGGAATTTGAAGAACGTCAAAAACGTCATGAAATCTTGGGTGCTGAAACAAATCTTTTACTTCAAAGTACACAAAGCTTACAAAGTGAAATCAATGAAGCGTCACAAAACATGCGTTTTATTCAAAATCAAAAATCAAATCTCAATGATCGTTTAAATATTTTAAAGCACAGACTCTCAAGGCCCTTTGAACATAATATTGGGGTACAAACCATTATGAACAATAAAGACAACCTTTATGGGATCCATGATGTTGTTTCTAACTTGCTTCACTCAAGTGCTGAATATGACTTGGCAATTAACACAAGTTTGGCAGGTGCCAATATGCATCTTGTGACTGAAGATTCACAATCTGCGGTAAATGCGATTAATTTCTTAAAACGAAACCAATCAGGACGTGCAACCTTCATCCCATTAAATGTGGTGAAAGCAAGAAACGTACATCCAGATGCCTTGGTCGTGTGTGAACATGCCAAAGGCTACTTAGGCATTGCCAGTGATTTTGTGGAAGCAGATGAGAAGTATCACATCTTAAGAGATAACCTACTGGGTAACATCATTTTGGTTGATACAATTGAAAATGCAGATGTCATTGCGAAACGTTTGAATTATCGTTATCGTATTGTCACTTTAGATGGCGATGTCATTCATACAGGGGGACGCATGAGTGGTGGTAAAGCTGCCAACACCAACAACTCCCAAGCGTCCATCAAACTTGAGATTGAAAACATTGAAAAACAATCCCAAAGATTTGATGCACAAATGGATGAAATCAACTTAAACTTGAATCAATTAAATCAAAAGTATCGTAAAGAAAATGAATCCCTCATGCAAAAACGTATTGCGTTTGCGCAAGTTGAACCGCTTCTTGATGTAAAACGCGCACAGTATGAACGTTTACAATCAGAATATGATGCACTCAACATTTCACATGAAGGTGAAGTAGATATTGTTGATGAGGTCATCACAAAGTTAAACCAAGCGCTGATGCAGCGTGATGAAATTACATCAAATATTTCATTCACCCGTGAATCGCGTCTTAACATTTCAAATGAACTTCAAACAAAAGAACAATCGATGCGCCAGTATCGAAGAGAACTTGGTGATATCACCAAAGCACTCAATGATTTAAAACTTGAGAATACGCGCTTTGAAACACAAAGTGACAATGCGTACATGCGCTTGAGTAGTGAATATCAAATGACCTTTGAATATGCACTGGAAAATATCTTTGATGAAAGTAAAAAAGACCAAAGAGAAAATGTGCTCATTTTAAGAAATGAAATCCAAAAACTTGGAAACGTTAACTTAGATGCACCTCAAGAATATGAAGAAGTCAATGAGCGTTATGAATTTTTAAGTTCACAACTTAAGGAACTTGTAGAAAGTCGTGAAAAAATACTTTCTGTCATTTCAGAACTTGATGAAATCATGGAAGTACAATTCAAAGAAATGTTTGATAAAATCAACAATGAACTTCAAGATGTCTTTGCGAAACTCTTTAATGGGGGACGTGCAAGACTGATCTTAGAAGATCCAGATGATTTACTGAATACAGGGATTGATATTGATGTGCAACCGCCGGGTAAATCAGTTCAAAATATCCGTCTTTTCTCAGGTGGTGAAAAATCACTGATTGCGATCTCAGTCTTATTTGCGATTATTAAAGCACGTACTGTACCTTTATGTATCTTTGATGAAGTAGAGGCAGCACTTGACCAAGTGAACGTTGAAAGACTTGCTAACTACATCCAAGAGCTATCAGAGGACGATACACAGTTTATACTCATTACACACCGCCCTGGAACCATGGCGAAGTGTGATGTCTTATATGGCGTTACCATGCCAACACAAGGGGTGTCATCACTCTTAAGTGTAAAACTTGATGAAGCCATTGAGCTTAGAGAGGACAGATCATGACATTTTTTAAAAAATTATTTAAATCTAAAAAAGATGAAGAAGTCTACCAAGTTGGTTTAGAAGCCACAAGAAAAACTTTTGGTGAAAAAATCAGTGGTTTATTTAGAAAAGATAAACAATTTGATGATCTTTGGTATGACGATTTACTGGCACTTTTAATTCAAGCCGATGTGTCACTTAAAAGTGGCCGTAAGATTATAAAATCATTACGCAAAGAAATGAAAAACGTAAAAGATCAAGAAGAAGCACTTAATGTATTAAGTGGTGTGATCAAATCACAATACGGTGAGAATGTTGAGCCGTATGAGCTTGAAGACCGTTTGAATGTGTTCTTAGTTGTAGGCGTCAATGGCACTGGTAAAACAACCACTTGTGCCAAACTTGCACACCAGTATCACAGTGAAGGTAAGAAAGTCTTACTCATTGGGGGTGACACATTTAGAGCTGCAGGAAGCAACCAACTGAAAGTATGGGCTGAAAAAATCGGTGTCTCATTCTTTGGTGGTAAAGAAAACGAAGATCCAGCATCAGTCTATGTGGGTGGTGTTCGTTATGCGAAAGAAAATGGTTATGATCTTGTGATTTGTGATAGTGCAGGACGTCTTCAAAACAAGGTCAATCTTATGAATGAACTTGATAAGATGAGACGTGTACTGATTAAAGAAGCAGGACACATTGATCAAACATATTTAGTGCTTGATGGAAATACAGGACAAAACGGGATTTCTCAAGCCAAAAACTTCACTGAAGTCACACCTGTTGATTCACTGATTGTCACAAAACTTGATGGATCTCCCAAAGGTGGCGTGTTATTAAGTATTAAAGATGAATTGAATTTAAAGGTGAGTTATATTGGGCTGGGTGAAGGCTTAGATGATTTAAGACCTTTTGATATTGATAGTTATCTTTACAGTTTGGTCGATTATGAAAATTGATAAAATCGTACACTTAAATGTTTTATATGATGTGTATGAAAATTTATTAACGGAAAGACAAAAAGAAGTTTATAAGTATTACTACCATGAAGACTTATCTTATCAAGAGATTGCGGAAATTCTCGATATTTCGCGTGCAGGAGCATACGATACCTTAAAAAGAACCCGAGATTTGTTGCAGGAAATGGAAAGTAAGCTACAATTTGTGATAAAATATGAGAGACTCATCGAAGATTTGAGAGCACTCAAACTTGATGCAGTAGATGAGATTTTAGAAAAAAATAAAATAGGAGGAAATTATGAGTAAAGTATTAGCAGCAAACGCTGGAAGTAGTTCATTAAAGTTTCAATTATTCTCAATGCCTGAAGAAGAGGTATTGTGTTCAGGAGTCATTGAAAGAATCGGTTTAAACGACGGTATTTTCACTGTAAAATACAATGGTAAAAAAGACAGCGAAACATTAGACATTCAAGATCACAACGTGGCCGCAGATTTAGTGTTAAACGCATTAATTGAGAAAAAAATTGTTGAATCACTTGATGAAGTGGTCGCAGTAGGACATAGAATTGTGCACGGTGGTGAGTACTTCTCAAAATCAGTCATCGCAACTGATGAAAACGTGGCACTTGTAGAAGAGCTCAATGACTTAGCACCTCTACATAACCCCGCAAATTTAATTGGATATCGCTCATTTAAAGCAGCATTACCCCATGCAACACACACATTCTCATTTGATACAGCCTTCCACCAAACAATGCCACCAGAAGTCTTTGTGTACCCATTACCTTATGAGTACTATACTGATTTAAAAGTAAGACGTTATGGAATGCATGGAACATCACACCAGTATGTTTCACAACGTGTGGCAGAACTGATGGATCGTGATGTAGAAGGACTCAACGTAATCACATTACACTTAGGAAACGGTGCTTCAATTTCAGCTGTCGAAAACGGAAAATGTATCAACACATCCATGGGATTCACACCGCTATCAGGCATCATGATGGGAACACGTACAGGAGATGTTGACCCTGCCATCGTTACATACCTCATGGAAAAATTAGGTAAGAGTGCATATGAAATTTTAGATATTTTTAATAAAAAATCAGGAATGTTAGGCATCAGTGGTGTATCATCAGATGCGCGTGAAGTAGAAGATGCAATCGCTGAAGGTAATGAACGTGCAATCTTAACACGTCAAATCTATGCAGAACGTGTACGCCAAGTTGTGGGTGGTTTCGCCATGCAACTGGGACATGTTGATGCGCTTGTCTTTACAGCAGGTCTTGGTGAAAATGACACAAACATTCGTGAAGCAATTCTTGATTCTCTTAAAGAAGGATTATCACTAAACTATGATGAAGTACTCAACAGTAAAACACGCGGTAAGGAACAATTAATCAGTACAGAAGATTCAAAAGTTGATGTATGGATCGTACCTACTGATGAAGAATTAGTCTTATCACGTGATGCATTTGAACTACACAATGAATAAACTCATCCAAACAATTGAAAATGAAGACATCATCGCGATTTTTCGTCATGTCAATCCTGATGGTGATTCACTGGGCTCTCAATATGGCCTTGCGACTTATATTCAAGAAAACTATCCTGACAAAACAGTTTACATTATGGGTGAAAGAAATGATGATTTAGATTTCTTTCCTCATGATGAAAGCGATGTGAGTGAAGAAGAACTTAAAAAAGCAGCCGCAATCGTTCTTGATACAGCCAATAAAGTAAGAATTGATGGTCAATACATTCATACAAAAAGTCTTTTGAATATTGATCATCATCCCAATGAACATCCGTATGGCGATGTGTATATTGTAGATAGTGATCGCTCCAGTACCTGTGAAATTGTGGCAGAACTCTTACTTGAAAAAAATGAGGTCTCAGAAAAAACAGCTTCATATCTTCTTGCGGGCATTCTTACAGATACGGTGCGTTTCAGTATTGAAAATACGAAACCAGAAACTTTAAGAGTTGCCGCTAAACTGATGGAAAAGGGCGCAAACATTTCGATGTTATCACGCACATTTTTCACAAAACGATATGAAGACTTTAACCATGAACGCATCTTTATGCAACATGTTGAATATGAAGAGGGTTTGGCCAGTTTACTGATTTCTAAAGAACTCAGAGATCAATATGGCCTTACAGATCGCGATGCAAAACAATATGCGATTGTGATGTACAATGTCAAAGAATTTGAAATTAACGTTGTCTTTGTAGAATCAGATGATGGCGGTTATATTGGATCTTTAAGATCAAAAGATATCACCATCAATACCATTGCTTCAAAGTACCATGGTGGCGGACACCGCCTTGCTGCTGGATTTAAAGCATGCGACTTATTTGAGGTTAATGAAATGAAAAAAGAATTACTCGAATTAATAAGAAACCATAAGACATCCCAGTGATGTCTTTTCTTGTGCCAAAGTTTGGTATATGATGTATAATATATGAAAAGGGGTGAACATCATGGCTGCACAATTATTTGCAAGAAGTCATTTTTCTTTATTAAATGGTTTAATGTCAATTGATGAATTACTCCATCAAGCAAAAAATCATGGATTTACATCGATTGCGCTGACAGATTATCATGTGATGTATGGTGCTTTAGATTTTTTTATAAAAGCAAAAAAGATGGGTATCAAGCCCATTTTTGGACTTGAAGTGAGTGTTAATGATTATACACTTGTTTTACTCGCAAAAAATAATACAGGGATGAAGGTACTGCATCATTTATCATACAAGCTCAGTCAAAGTGACACAATCGATTTGAGTGATTTTTCAGATGAACAAGAGGATTTAATAGTCATTCTACCATCAGAAAATGGACCCTTTGAAGGCGCTCTTTATCAAGAAGACATGACCTCATTACATGAAACGTTTAAAAAGTTTACCAGTCAATTTAAAACATTCTATATCGGAATGACACACCAAGAATCAAAGTTTTTCAATCGCAGTAACAAGCTCCTTGAAAAACTATCCCATGACTACAATGTTAAAACCATCGCAATGCCAAAAGTTTACTATAAAAACCAGGATGATCACCATGCATTTCGTGCACTCAGAGCCATTGATACACAAAAGATCATGAATGATCCATCCTTAACCTTTGCGCCTGATCGCCATTTTCAATCTTATGACGCTTTAAAAAATCTTTATTCACAAAAGTGTCTTGATGAAGCACAAAATATTGCGGACATGTGTGATGTCGATCTTTTTGAATTAAAAACAACACTTCCAGAATTTGAAAACCATCATGGATTAGAAAACCCTGAGTTTTTGACACAACTTAGCAAACTGGGTTTAAAGAAACGTCTCAATGATAATGTGACAGAAAACTACGCAAAAAGACTGCAATATGAGTTAGATGTCATTAATAAGATGGGTTTTACCAATTACTTTTTAATTGTGTATGATGTCATTCGCTTTGCGAAAATTAAAGGCATCAATGTAGGGCCAGGGCGCGGAAGTGCTGCAGGGAGTTTGGTTTCTTATTCCTTAGGCATCACAGAAGTAGACCCCATTGCATATAATCTTTTGTTTGAAAGATTCTTAAACCCCATGCGCGCAAGCATGCCAGATATTGATATTGATTTTCCTGATGATCGCCGTGATGAAGTAGTATCCTATGCGATGAGTAAATATGGCCATGATCGCGTGGCGCATATTGTGGCATTTGGAAACTTACGCGCAAGACAAAGTTTTAGAGACTGTGGACGTATTTTAAATGTGCCTGTATATAAAATTAATCAAGCCTCAAAACTCATTACAACTTCCATGTTGATGGACGCATACAACCAAAATAAAAGGTTCAGTGCTTTAATTGATACCAATCCAGAACTTAAAGAAGTATTTAAATTGGCCTTAAAACTAGAAGGAACCCCACGCCATATTTCACAACACGCTGCAGGGATTGTGGCCAGTGAGAAAAAACTTTTAGATGTGGTACCGATGGTGGCTCTTGATGATCAAATGAATGTCACACAATATGATATGACACATTTAGAAAGCCTGGGACTCATTAAAATTGACTTTTTAGGGATTCGAAACCTTTCTATAATTGATCGTATTGCAAGACAAATTAAAACGTCCCAGAAAGATTTTTCAATTCAAAGTATTCCACTAGATGATGAAAAGACTTTTGATTTAATTTCAAAAGGGGAGACCATTGGGATTTTCCAACTGGAATCAGATGGCATGAAAAATTTACTCAAGAAACTCAAACCAAAACGTTTCTTAGATATTGTTGATACGATTGCTTTATATCGACCAGGACCTATGGAAAACATTCCGACATACTTATCCAATCGTGAAAACCCTAAGACCATTACCTATTTACATGATGATTTAAAATCGATTACTGAAGATACTTATGGTATCTTAGTCTATCAAGAACAAATCATGGAAGTGGCCCAAAAGTTTGCGGGCTTCTCTTTGGCAAAAGCGGATATTTTACGTAAAGCCATGAGTGCCAAAGATGCGAGAGCTTTAAAAGCTTTAGAACAAGAATTTTTAGATGGAGCTAAAGCGTTGAATTATGATGCAAAACTCAGTCAGTCTATTTTCGATTTAATTTATAAGTTTGCGAATTATGGCTTTAATAAGTCTCACTCTGTTGCCTATGCACTGGTGGCATATCAGCTTGCATATTTAAAGGCAAATTATGCAGAACGCTTTTATGCTGAGCTTTTAAATTCTGTGATTGGTGATGATTCAAAAACGAAGAAGTACATTGATGAGTGTCAAAGACTCCAGGTAAAACTTGAAGTACCCAGTCTGAATACAAGTGATGTCTTCTATACACTTCATAGTGATTTAATCCGTCTTCCTTTAAGTATTATTAAAGGGATCTCGCGAAACAGTGCAGAGCGTATTGTTTTAGAAAGAGATGAACATGGTGATTATAAATCATATGTGGATGCGGTTGTAAGACTCAAACACCAAAAACTCAATGAAAAACAAATCAATGCCCTGATTGATGCAGGGACATTAGATATCTTTGGATTAAACCGAGAAACGATGAAGGAAAACTTACAAGAAGTACTACTTTATGCCAGTCTCATTACGATTAAAGATAAAAATGACCATACCATTTTTAATTATGGTTTGGTGTCTGAGCCAAGTTTAAATCATGTCAGTGCCAATAAGAAAAAGACCTTGAACTTAGAATTTGAAGTCTTGGGCTTTTATCTCAGTGATTATCCAACCAAAGCCTTAAAAGCCCATTATGAAACGGATGCGATTTATCAGCTTGTACCACGAACTTATCCATATCGAGTGATCGTGAAGGTTGATCGCATCAAGGAACATCTCGCAAAAAATGGGAAACTGATGGCGTTCTTACAGGTGTCAGATGATACAGGCAGTATGGATGCGGTGATGTTTAACAATGTCTATGAACGTTTCAAAGATCAGTTACATGTTGATGATATTGCGTTAATTAAAGGAAATGTGAAAGAAGAGGGAAGCATTCTTGTTTCTGATTTCCATATATTTGAAACTTGATTTCACCCATGTTTCACAAATTATTGATAAAATAAACCAAGGAGGCCAAGTGTATGATAAAGATATTAGTTGTGGATGACGAAGCTAAAATTAGAGCCGTTGTGAAAGAATATGCCAAAGTGAGTGGGTATCAGTGTGATGAAGCCGCTGATGGTTATGAGGCCATTGAAAAAATTAAAGATCAAGAATATGATGTGATTATTTTAGATGTCATGATGCCTAATTTAGACGGGTTTTCTGCCGCAAAAGAAATCAAGGCAATTAAAGACATTCCGATTATTATGTTATCGGCGCGTACAGATGAATTTGATAAGCTGTTGGGCTTTGATCTTGGGATTGATGATTATGTTACAAAACCATTTTCTCCCAAAGAGCTGATGGCAAGAATTCGTGTTGTTTATGAAAGAAGAAAAACTAAAGTACATACAAAATATCAATTTGAAGGTTTAGAAATTGATGTGACAGGTCGTACAGTAAGTATTGATGAAGAGCGCATTAATCTTACACCCAAAGAATTTGATTTGCTTGTGTTTTTAGTGATTCATGAAAACCAAGCTTTATCTCGTGATACACTCTTAGATAAAGTGTGGAATTATAATTATTTTGGAGATTATCGTACCGTTGATACACATATCAAAATGTTAAGACAAAACTTAGGACCTTATCGTTCTTATATTAAAACAGTGAGAGGAACAGGATATAAATTTGAAGTCGATGTTCAATGACATGGCTTTTAGGGTATGGACATACTTTTTAGCATTTATTGCGATCATGATGATCTTACTATGGATGCTACAGATTACATTTCTAGAACCCTACTACAAAGCCAGTCGTACTAAAAATATCGTATTTTCAATCAGTGAAGTCCAACGGCTTTTACAAGATCCAAACGATGAAGAAGTAAAAGCGAAACTGAGACTTCTTTTCGCACGTGAAAATATGTGCGGTATTGTATACAACGAAGAAGGCGTCAAAATCATGAACATCGCAGTTGATGTGATTGGGCCCAATTGTTATTTGGACGATATGAGTATCAAATCAAAAGATGAATATATAGAAATTGTGAAAAATTCAAACACTAAGGAAATTGATGTGCCGTTTAGAAATGAGTTCTTTGATCAAGGGATGGGCTTTTATGGGAAAGAAATCATTCTCAATGAAGCCCCCCATTATATTTTCATCAATACACCGATGAAACTTTTAGATTCTACAGTTGAGGTCTTAAAGAATCAATTTCTGATGGTTTCTGTCTTTATCTTTGGGATTGGGACGACCGTTGCCTTGCTTCTTGCAAGAAAACTTGCTTATCCGATTCATGCGATGAATGAGTCCGCAAAGAAACTTGCGAAAGGTGACTTAAGTGTTAAGTTTTCAGGTGAAGGTTACTTGGAAGCGATTGAGCTTTCCAATACCTTAAACTATGCAACTGAAGAATTCAGTAAGACAGATGAGTTAAGGCGCGATCTTGTCGCAAACGTATCTCATGATATCAAAACACCCCTTACCATGATAAAGGCGTATGCGGAAATGATTGTGGATATATCTGGTGATGATTCAGAACTAAGAAATTCTCATTTGGGTGTTATCTTAGATGAAACCAATCATCTTGAAAAACTCGTCAATGATATGCTGAGTCTTTCTCAATTTGAGTCTAAAGTTTTAACCATTAAAGAATCGAAGTTTAATTTAAAAGATCATGTGATGTCTACCTTGAATTTATTCCAAGGATTCACAAACGAATTTGAAGTTGAAATCAGCCCAAAGGTCTATGTTTTAGCAGATGAAATCAAGATGGGACAAGTCCTCTTTAATTTTGTGAATAATGCGATTAAGCATTCTCACTCTGATGAAAAAATTAAGATCAGTGCCAAAACATCAAGAGGTGTTGTGACGGTTTCAGTGCAGGATTTTGGAGATGGGATTTCTAAAGAGAACCAAAAACACATTTGGGATCGCTATACACAAATCAACAAACACCATACACGTAGTAGTAAATCAAGTGGACTTGGTTTATCCATTGTGTCCGCCATCTGTGAAGCCACAGGCTCTGATTATGGTGTGATCAGTGAAGAAGGTGCAGGTTCCACATTCTTCTATACTTTAAAACGTACTAAGAAGTAAGCGCAAAAAAACGAGTGAATTACACTCGTTTTAATTTGCATCAAAATATAATTGTCCAAATTTAACATCATTGCCTTTGGCTTCTAAAAGTTCTTTGACAGTCACAAATTTGTAACCCTGTTCTTTAAGTTTTGGTAATACACAATTTAAAGCTTCAACGGTTGTTTCATATAGCTCATGCATCAAGACAATGTCACCATCTTCTGCATATTGTAAGGTAATATCACAAATACTTTGTGGATTACGTGAGAGCCAGTCTTCTGTATCGATTGACCAGTTAATAAATGTATAATCAAGTTTACGTCTTGTGGTTTCCATGATCGCACCATAAGGGGGTCTGACCTGAATGATGCCATTGTAGCCTGTTGCACGTTCAATTTCTTTTGAAGTATCATCCAGTTGTTTTTTGACTTCTTCTACAGTCATATCATTAAAATTAGGGTGATCATAAGAGTGTGATGCAACTTGGTGTCCACGATCTAACATATCGATGAGTGTCTGTTCGTCTCCTTCAATACGTGATCCTAAAAGGAAGAATGTTGCATGTCCATCATACTTTTCAAACAGTTCCATAATTTTATAACTGTTGGGAGTATAGGGTCCATCATCAAATGTGATCGCAATCATTTTTTCTTCTGCATTGTATCCATAATCAATATAGGTTGAAGGGACGTTTTTCTCATCACCTTGTTTTAAACTTCCAAAATCTGCACTGAGATAATCTGTATTGTCTTTTAAATTTAAATCATAACTTGAATTGGTGAGGTAGAATGTTAAGTTACCACCATCTAAATAAAGGTTGTTGAAGTCTTCTTCAATCATGGTTTCTTTAATAAAGGTTTCTCGATCAAGTTCTGGTTTTATTTCTGGGTTTTGTAGGTTATGGATGACCACACGTCTTGCTTTATCGTTGAGTAGATTTGCACTCACAAGTTGTTTTGTGCTTTTATCATAGGTTCTTGCGAGTGTTTTTGTGAGTGTGCCATCGACATATGTTTCTAAAACAACAGATGTAAAGTTGTCCAGTGATTCATTTGATTTAAAAAGTTGTTTTACTTCGTGCTTTACTTCTGATTCTGAATCAAATGTTTTTGGGAATTCATTGAGTGTGCTGTCCATTTCACTTGAAATCCATTGATCCAGTTCTTTATGGCCAGTTTTAGGGTAGTGAAGGACATAATAGTCATCATTTATGACTTTCTTCTTCAGACTATACTTACCAGCACCATTATTTTCTTTGATTTTTGCTGTCATCTCTTTTGGATAGGGGGATATAAATTTGTTGAATGCAAATACGCCAAGTCCAAGCACAACTACGACAATCGCAATCAGTGCTAAAAGAGCGGGTATTTTTACTTTTCTTCTTCTTACATAACTCATTTTGCATGCTCCTTAATACAACATAATATATACTACCACATTGAGGGGGTTTAGTGTATCATAGTTGATGAAATTTTTGTGCAATTATGTTGGACTTTTCAATTTGAATACTATATAATAGTAAAGCGAAACAGACTATTTGTGTTGCATACCTTTATATGCGACATACAACCGCTCATTTTAGGGTTTCAAGTAAACGAAAGTTTCACCTTATGTGGCGAGTCTTATGCAAAATATAAGGAGGTGTATGCATGTACGCAATTATTGAAACTGGCGGAAAGCAAGTTATGGTAGAAGTAGGTCAAGAGATCTATGTAGAAAAACTAGATGTTGAAGAGGGAGATACAGTTGTATTTGATACAGTTGTTGGTATTAAAAACCGTGTTCTTCGCGTTGGTGAACCTTATGTAAAAGGTGCTACAGTAACTGCAAAAGTTGAAAAACAAGGCAAAGGAAAGAAAATTCATATTTTCAAATACGTTGCTAAATCAAGTTCAACTCGTAGAAAACAAGGTCATCGTCAACCTTACACAA